>JAJRQB010000100.1 GCA_024280485.1 Deltaproteobacteria bacterium | reverse complement strand
CAGCCAGCATGATCCAACCGCCGCGACTTCCAGCCAAAAGCACTACCAAAACAAGTGCAACGAACAACATAACTTTGATGTACTTATTTTTCAAGCGATCGATAAAAACCATCAAAATGGGTGAGTACACAGCCAAATACACTCCCAACTTCACATGCTTGCCGAACACACCGCTCACTCGATCAAGCAGGGGAAATCCGAACAGATCCACTCCAAACAAAACCTGAATCAATGCATCTCCGAGCCAGAAAAGAAGAACTAACGAAACCCAGAAGACAACACGATCTCTTAACTTCAGGGCATCAAGGTGGTAAATAACAAACACACCGAAGAAATAGTATCTGAGATACCCTGCAGAGAACCTGACGACATCCCATTGGTTAATCGAGCCAACCGCAGAAAAGATGATCGGTAACCAAAGTAGCAGAAACAGTACCGAGAACTTCCTGATTTTATCCAGCCCCAAGACATCAGACCCCTGCTTGACAACAAGAATAAGTCCAAATATTGCCATTAATATGAGTGGGATCTCTGCAGAACGGGCAAGTGGAGTCAAGAAAACACACAGCAGTAACAGCAGGCTCAAAAATTTATCCATCTTTATCTTCATTTTAGACAATCATCGCCTTCGCTTAAGAACATGTCATAACCAAAATCAAATCATTTTTGAGACGTGAGGGAATACACTATTTAAACGCAAGGACCACCTTACCTACAAAAGTAAAAAACAGCCTGGTCGCCCTGCTCTTGCTGGTTTAACTCGCGAGTTTTTTGTTTAAAGGAACGCAGTTGCGAGCGATTAAATACCGGTTTATTGCGAGAACTTGAATTGCCCGGAATATCTCGCTGATAAAGTTCGGAACCAATGAACTGACCTTTCGTGGAATCATAATCGATCCGCTCGACCTTGAGCCCTGAATTCTCTGCAAGGATGCTCATACTTTTTCGGGTCAACAAGTACAGATGACGAGGAGCATCAATCTGCAGCCAGTTTTCACGGTAATGCTCCCAGGCATAGGAATCTGCGACAGGAACACGGACCAGAATTCGCCCACGCTCAGTAAGCAGCGCAGCGGCAGCATTGATCATCTCTTGAGGATCTCCCATATGCTCCAAAGAGTGGTGGAACATAATAAGGTCGAAATTTTCCTGCGTATTCTCACGGAATTCCTGCAGACTTTGTTTGTGGATGACTACTCCATTGTGATAGCGGAGTGTTTCCTGAATAAATGGATCCAAGCCGATGCAATGCCTGAAACCACCCAAATGCATTTTTAAAAGTGTTTTACCATTACCGCAGCCAATATCTAAAATTTTTGAATCTAAATCTGCTCCCGCATTTCTGACCCATGCAAGGTGTTTTGGAGGACGAACAAAAGCTCCAGCCATTCGTTCCAGCCACTGGCCGCGCTTGTTTCGCAGCGCATAACGAAAACTGCGCCACCTGGAAACAGCTAGCTTATCGTATGATTGAAACGAGTAATAATTTTCAGGGTAGTAACGGCCGAGATCCTCTGGAACCTGTTTGATCTGCAAACAACCACAGAATGAGCATTGAAAATATTCAAATTCTTCCCGTGTTCCGAACATCATCTCCTTAACGGTATAAGCTTGGTGGTCGCCTTCGATTCCGCAAATCCGGCACAGGTTACTCATCTTTAACTTCTCCACTGCAAATAAAGTAACAAAGTAACAAAGTAAACTGATGCACTTATTGGTCACGAAGACGAAGTCTAAACAGAAATTTAATTCTTTCGATCAGCTAAGAGAGATTCGTACACTTGAATTGTTTTCACTACCATAGATGAGAGTGTAAAGTTCTCCTCTATATGCCCTCGAATAGAGCCTGTTTTGCAACGACACACGTCTATAATTTTACCCGCCAAGCCCACATAATCACCAACCTCAAAAAAATCCCCGGTGTGACCCTCTACAATGATATCCAGTACTCCACCATGGTTAGTGGCAATCACAGGAGAATTCATCGCAATTGCTTCAGCAACGCTGCGCCCAAAGCTTTCCGGCTTACGGGACGCGGAGATAACCAAATCGCTCAATGCATAAATTTCAGCAATTTTGACCTGATTTCCAGCGAAGTGGATGTAATTCTCGGCACCAAGTTCAGCCACCAAAGCCTGCAAACTTTGTCGGTAACTCTCCTTATCCACCCTCACCCCGCCAACTATCAAACCGACGACAGTGGGCAGCTTCTCCTTCGCTAGAACGACACCACGAATAAATGTTTCATAATCTTTCAACTGGGTAATACGCCCAACTGAAGATATGACCAACTGTCCGTCCAGTTGATATCTCTGTTTAAAATCCTGCATAAACTCTCGATCAATGTTATCTGGATTAAACAACTCCAGATCCACTCCTCGCGGGATAACAACTGTCTTTTCTTCGGGAACCGAGTAGTGTTTCTGAACATATTCCTTGATCGAGCGACTGACACAAATAACCCGGTCGCCAAAGGTCATCACCCGACTGTAGGCGTTCACACTGTTAAATCCATGAACAGTGGTCACAAAGGGGAGGCACATGGAACGGTTTGCGAGAAAGGTCAACCAGGCCGGCACACGACTGCGGGCATGCAGAATGTCAGGGTTTAGTTGTCGCAGCAGTTTTCTAAGTTGAATCATCCGGCTTGGAGCCGTAAGTAGATTCTTGCTGACGACGTCGAAAACAACATGTTGCCCACCATCCAAACCGATCTGGTCCGCCTGACGGCCGCCTGCACTGATGACGACACTCTCTATTCCGAGGCTGACAAGTTCACGATTGAGTTCAACCACACCCCTCTCAACCCCGCCCTCATTCAGTTCAGGCAATAACTGGACAACCCTCACAACGCCACCTCACGAAGCCGTTTACCCAAGTCGATTTTTTGATGACATTCTGCCGTTTCGCCATCAAACAGATGAACACATCCCTCGTCAATAAGATGCTGTAAGAATCGTGAGAATTTGTTTTGTCCCTTTATAGGATGCGGCGCGAGAATTTCAATATTTGAGCATCCGTAGCTTACCGCTTCGCTGATCATGGAGCTGGAATCTGCTGTTAAAAATACGTAATCACTGAGCTGGAGAAAATCGGGAATCGGATTGATCGGTTCGCGAGAATAGAGAATCGCGCGTGTAAACGGGAATTCGTCCAAAACCTTTTCCAGTGCGAGAGGCGTACGCCGAGAGCTTGTGACCAGAATTTTATGCTCGGGGAACAGGGTGAAGATCGTCGCCACCTGTTGCCGCAACCGATCCTCATCTAGGACGACATGCTTACTGTTGCCACCAACTAAAAGCGACACATAACGTTCACCGGATGTTCCAACAACCAGGCCTTGCGGCTCAACATAAGAGAGGTTGATCGGCAGGCTTGTAATGTTCGGCCTAACGGGTGGACTATCGTGCTCCTGAGCGACAATCAGATCAAAATTGTAGCGATAGCCGCGCGGCAACATAATGGCAACAGACTTGGCACCAATCTGCTGAGCAAGGACTTTATTAGCAAAATATGTTTCAGATCCCGCCGAAACAACAGCGTCAAACTCACCCTCAATACGATCGACACGAAATAGGCTGTTCATTCGCAAACCACAACGATCTATCAGGTAGGAGAATGCTTTGGCAATTCGACTGCGGAAAGACACAGCGCAGACGTTAAAGTCACATCCCAAATAGCGCGCAAAAGCCAAAGACTGATTCAGGTGCCCCGGCTTACCGTCGCTGAGGATCAGCAGACGTTTTTTTTCTACATCAACCAAGTCAATACGACTCGGCTTCATCAAGCAGCATTACAGGGATGCCATCACGTACAGGATACTCCAAGTGGCAATGCTCACATCGCAGTGCGCTGTTTTCGTGCGGCTCAACCGGGTTCTTGCACTTTGGACAGGCAAGAATGTTGAGAAGTTCTGCACTGATCTTCATTTAACCCCCTTGAGAAAAGCTTGCAGCGTTCGCTGAAAGCCGCCTTCATTTTCAAAATTAACAGCAACTGGAACCTGCAGACAAATAGTTGGGAATATCTCGGCAGCTAGTTTAACGCCATCCTTCTCAGTGGTCAGCAAAAAATCGACATCACCAGCTAAATGTCGAAGCTGCGCGAGCAGGGAAGCATCATATTCTACATGATCACTCAAAGCGAGAGTCTCTGACAAGGTCAGCCCGGCAGCCTCTAAATCTCTAAAAAAACAATCGGGATCAGCAATCCCGGCAAAAGCAGCCAGGCGCTTGTCTTTCAGGGTGTCAAGTGCAACCTGTTCATTGTCGAGGGTCAGACCATAATTGGCCAGACGGTGCCGACAACGCCAAACAGGGCTGACAGGCAAAGGAGCCTCATCATCATGCTGCCGACAACGGGTTAACACAAAAAGGTTCCCCCTTTTAAGCCCAGCAGGAAACTCGCGCAACAATCCTGCCGGGAGCGGACGTCCATTGCCGAAAGGAGCCCGGGAATCTAGCAAGACCAGATCAAGATCTCGAACAACGGCTAGATGTTGAAAGCCATCATCGAGGATGCCAATGTCAGCGCCTAACTCTTCTACCGCGCACTTGACCCCTAGTGCCCGCTTACGGGCCACTAAAATTAAAGCCTCTGGATTACGACGTGCCAGTAAGAATGGTTCATCACCACAAGCGGTCGCTTGCAATAAGGGGCCTTTCCCATTACAGACGATTCCAACAACTGCTTTGCTGTTGCCACCATAGCCTCGGCTAACCACGGCTGGTTTTAACCCCTGCTGCTGGAAATATTTAACCAGTAGGTCGACAACTGGAGTCTTTCCGGTTCCTCCTACAGCTATATTGCCGACAGAAACAACCGGAACTGCAGCGCGGTAGCTGCTGAACAGTCCCCTGCGATAACAGGCAACGCGTAACAGAGAGATCAGACCATAAATCCATCCTAAAGGGCAGAGTAACAACAACAGCAGTCGTTCTAATACTGAGGAGGGTCCCTTGATCACCAGTCTGCGGTGCCAAGATTCAAGAGTAATCATGATTCTACAGGAAGATGCCGGCCGAGCACCTCAAGAGTTCGGTCCGTAGCCCCGACATTTTGTTCGATCAGTGCACGCCCTGCCTGACCCATCTTCGAACAGAGTGCGCGATCAGCGAGCAGGCGTTGCAGAGATAGTCCCAATTCCAACTCATCTGAAATTTGTGAACCTGCCCCGACCTCCAATAAGAGCCGGGAGATCTCTCGAAAATTTTGCATATGCGGACCGAACAATACCGGCTTGCCGACCAAAGAAGCCTCCAACAGATTGTGACCACCAACCGGCACCAGACTCCCCCCGACAAAAACCACATCAGAAAGAGCGTAAATATTCAACATCTCACCCAGGGTGTCTACTAACAACACTTCACCGGAGAGCAAAACCGGATCAGTCTCCGAACTTTGGCTGCGCAGTCGACAGGAAATACCCATTCGGCCTAACATTTCAGCAACGTGGCGACAGCGTTCAGGGTGTCTGGGGACCAGGACCAGTAGGACATCACACCCTTCAGTCAATAGTCGTTGAAAGGTTCGGGCCACCATCTCTTCTTCGCCAGCATGAGTACTGCCTGCGGCGATCACAGGCAGTTTTGGGGAGAGTCGGTAGCGATATTTTAACTCAGAAACATCTTCATCAGAGACATTCCGCACCTGCAGATCGAACTTGAGATTCCCGGAGTTGGTCACCATTTCTTCAGCCGCCCCGAGAATTTTAACCCGTTCTACATCGGTTTCCGACTGCATACAAAATGCAGAAAAAGAGCCCAGGATAGGTCGCAACAGCGCTCGAACCATGCGATAGCGCGGAAAGGAACGATCTGATAGTCGACCATTCACCAGTGACAGAGGAATCTGTTGTTGGCGTGCAGCACGTACAAAATTTGGCCAGATTTCCGTCTCGACGATCACAATCAAGTCAGGTCGTATCTGCTTCAGCACCCTTCTAACCGCCCAGGAGAGATCAAATGGAAAGAAGAAACAAAGATCAAGTTCAGGGATTTCTTCGGCTACGGCATGACCCGTTTCAGTTACATTACTCAGCAGCAGCAACGCATCCGGATATTGCTTACGCAAGCCCTTCAATAAAGGAAGCGCAGCCCGGGTCTCCCCTACAGACACGGCATGGATCCAGATAACCTGCTTCCCGCGCAACAGATCCAGACGCCCCGGAGCAAAAAAACCAAATCTTTCCCTGATCCCTCGACGGCTCTTGCCATAGCGCAGGCTACGAACCAGATAAAAAGGAATCAGCATGGCTGCAACTACAAGCAGTATCAGGTCATACAGCAGATACACCGTGGTCCTCCAAGCGGGCCACTGCCCGTTCCTGATTCGTTGCCATGGCCTGCTCCAAGCGCACTTTAAAATGCTCCATTCCTTCTGCCTTATCAAATCGGAGCGGCGCACCGAAAGCATATACCCCACGACAAAAAGGGAATGGAAGTAAAAATCGATCCCAAGACGCAAAACGGTGGCCCTTGCTGCAAACAAATGCCATAGGAATCACCGGCCTGCCGGTCAGTCGGGCTAACTGCAAAACGCCCTCTTTCAATTCGTGGCGCGGACCCTTTGGCCCATCGGGAGTAATCACCAGATCGACTTTCTCTTTGCCCAATGTAATCAAGGATTTAAATGCCGAACGCCCCCCGCGTGAGGAGGAACCGCGGACTGCATCCTGACCAAACCAACGCATAGTCCGAGCAATCAATTCACCATCATTGGAGGGGCTGATTAAAATTTTAGCCTTGGGTCCACGGTAGCCGAGGACCATCAGCAACAGTTGATCGTGCCAAAAGGAGAGGATCACCTGCTCATCTGATTGCCAGAGCGCACGCGGAGACTCCTCTCCGATAAATTCGGTTCTAATCGACAGGTGCAGTAAACGGATCACCGCTGCGGCTAGCGGCGGTGCGAGAATCTGCAGAAGACGATCTTTCAAGCGCATGGCAACAAACTACTCCCTGAATTGAATATCATAGAGACGCTGATAAAGACCGCCTTGTTCAAGCAGTTGTTGGTGGGTCCCAGATTCTTTAAGTCGTCCGTCTTCCAAGACAAGAATTCGGTCAGCGTGCATCACCGTCGACAGCCGGTGAGCAATCACAAAAGTGGTGCGATTGCGCATCAAATTCCCAAGCGCCTGTTGTACCATCGCCTCGCTCTCGGTATCGAGCGCGCTGGTCGCTTCATCCAGCATAAGAATCGGAGCATAGCGCAATATGGCTCGGGCGATACACAGACGTTGCCGCTGGCCACCAGAGAGGCGCAGGCCGCGGTCGCCGATCAGGGTATCGTAGCCCTCAGGAAGTTGGCGGATAAACTCATCGGCATAGGCTTGTCGCGCCGCTGTCGCAACCATCTCATCGCCAGCATCCTGACGTCCATAACGGATGTTGTCACTGATACTTTCATTAAAGAGAAAGGTTTCCTGGTCAACCAGGGCCAGATTGTTATGCAGGCTCACCTGGGTCAGGTTGCGAATGTCATGCCCATCAATAAGAATGCGCCCTGAAACTGGATCGTAGAAACGATTGAGCAAACCGACTAGCGTCGTCTTTCCTGCGCCACTCGGCCCAACCAAAGCTATGACCTCACCAGGCTTTACGTGCAATGAAAAATTCCGCAGAACAGGATCTTTATCATAAGCAAAATTGACATTTTCGAAAATGACCTCCCCCTTGCTGCGCGGCAACTCTACAGCATCTGGAGCGTCACGGATCTCTGCTTTTTCATCAAGAATTTCGAAGACCCGCTCTGCAGCACCAACGGCTTGCTGAATTACATTATTAACGCGGGTCAGGCGCTTGAGGGGTGTATACATCAGCAAGATGGCAGTCAGCACCGAGAACAGCTGCCCTTGTGTCATTCCGCCCTCAATGACCCGGTTCAAACCGTACCAAAGAACTGCAGCGACACCGAATGAAGTCAACAATTCTATCATCGGCGAAGATACGGCACCGTATTTGATGGTTTTGCGCAGAAAATTGTAGAACTCCCGGTTCTCCTTCTGAAACTTGCTATTTTCCAAGTCTTCGGTACCGAACGCCTTGATGACTTTGATCCCGGAGAAGCTCTGCTCCATGACAGAGGTTACATTCGCCATGGCATCCTGACCGCGTCGCGAAAACTTCTTGATTTTGCGGCCGATCGCAGAAGCGGGCCCAGCCGCCGCAGGAATCACTATGATCGCCATCAAGGCCATTTTCCAGTCGGTATAACAAGCAACGCCCATCAAGGCGATTAAGGTCAGGATTTCACGAAAAAGCAGAACCAACACATCAGAGAGGGCTGCTTGCAGCATATTGATATCATTGAGCAGGCGCGACAACAGGGAGCCAGATGAGGTGTTTGTGAAAAAACGCATCGGCAGCTTAATCGCATGACCGAACGCCTGGTTTCGGATGTCCTGTATGGCCAACTGACCGGAAGTACGGATATAATATTCCTGGATGTAGCGTGAAAGCCCCTTGAAGGCAGCCAGAGCGATGACGAAAATCGGCACCATCTTGGCCAGTCCCATATCTCCCGCAATAATCAATCGATCAATAAAGGGCTCGACCAACTTGGCGATCACCGCGTCCGACCCAGCAATGCCAATCGAAGCCAACATTGATAAGGCAATTCGACCTTTGTATGGGGCGGCATATGTGACCAAACGGCGATAAATGTTTTTTTTCTCCTGCGGCACCTTATCCTCTTTCATTAATAACCATTTCAGCTGCCATTCGGGCAACACGCTCTGAACATCCCGGCTTTCCGAGTTGCTCACAGACAGTCTCCAGACCATCAATAACCTGCTGCCTGTATTCATGATCATCAAGCAGCCGGAGAATCTCTTCAGACAAGTTTTGCGGGTTTGCGCGCTGTTGTAAAAATTCACGCACCACTTCACCGCCTGCAACGATATTGACCAAACTGAAGTGGGGGATTTTGACCAGCCAACTGCCGACAAGGTAACTGAGCTGTGCAGCCTTGTAAAGCACTGCCATAGGGGTGCGACACAGTGCCGTCTGCAGAGTGACTGTGCCCGAAACACAGAGGACCGCATCACAGGCAGAGGCGACGGTGTAGATCGATTCCTGACACAGGGTTATTGGTAGCTGGCTTTCATCAATTTTAGACTTGATCAGATCAGGGTCGAGAGACGGTGCAACAGGCAGAACAAAGCGGGCTGTCGGCTTTTGCTGAAGAATCAACGCTGCTGATTCGAGCAGGGTTTCGAAGCAATATTTCAGTTCACTACGCCGGCTTCCGGGGAAGATCCCGATCAGAGGAGCTCCTGCACTGATCGGGAATTTCTCCCGCAGATCGCTCACCGGCAGAGCAGCAGCATATTCATCGAGCAGCGGATTTCCAACATAACGTGCCTGCAGTTTTTCAGCCGCATAGAGTACTGGCTCAAAGGGAAAAATCAGAGCCAACCGATCGACCCTTTCGCCAATCGTCTTGATTCGACCCTTCTTCCAGGCCCACACCTTTGGAGCGATATAATAGAGAACCGGGACACCAACAGCCCTGGCAACTTTAGCCAGCTTTAAATTAAAGCCGGGATAATCGATCAACAACAGTAAATCGGGTTTGTCTGCCGCCCTTAGCTGTCGTTCCAGACGCTTAAAGCGATTATAAATGGTCGGGAGATGTCCGAGCACCTCGGTTAGGCCCATGACAGCCAGATCTTCGGCGGGGAAAAGAATTTCACAG
Source organism: Deltaproteobacteria bacterium (assembly GCA_024280485.1). Lineage (GTDB taxonomy): Bacteria > Desulfobacterota > Desulfuromonadia > Desulfuromonadales > Geopsychrobacteraceae > Geopsychrobacter. The sequence continues at coordinate 40,835 of JAJRQB010000100.1, read as the reverse complement.
CCAGCATCACGCATCCGACAGCCACCGACCCCATAAAATTCAAGAGGAAGGTGCAAATCTCTGGCAGCCTTGATCAGATTGCCGCCGTGCAGATCGCCAGAGGATTCTCCGGCGACAATCAAGACTCTTTGCATGGTATTGGTTTTTTTTTGCATCAGGGCCTCAAATACAGAAGGCGAAAACTGTAAACTTCCAGTTTTCGCCTTCGCCAAACAGCGTTGCGAATGCCTGTGCTCTAACGCGCCAGACCACGCTCACTCTTTTTTATAAAGCTGACAAACAGATCAAGCTCAGCAGATGTCTCAAGTGACGATTCTATCTCGGAGATCGCATCTTCAAGTTTCATCCCGGAGCGAAAAACAAGTTTATACGCCTGCTTGATTGTTTTCAAAACGTCTGCAGAAAAACCACGACGCTTGAGCCCGATCAGATTCAGCCCGACAACCTTGGCCCGATCACCCTGAACGATGGTATATGGAGGGATGTCCTGAGCAATCATCGAACCTCCACTCGCCATTACGTGAGCACCAACCCTTCCGAACTGGTGCACCGCTGACAAGCCTCCCATAATTGCATAGTCATCAATCTCAACATGACCAGCCAGAGTCGCTCCATTAGCCAGAATGACGTGGTTACCGACGACACAATCATGCGCAACATGAGAGTAAGCCATGAAAAGGTTGTCACTTCCTACAGTGGTGATTCCCCCGCCGTCTTCAGTACCTAAATGCAAGGTCGTAAATTCACGGATTTTGTTACGATCACCGATAACCAATGTCGTCTCTTCACCGTGAAACTTAAGATCCTGAGGCACAGCGCCGATCGAGGCAAACTGGAAGATCTGATTATCGCAACCGATGGTCGTCCGCCCTTCAATAACCGTATGTGGGCCAATGCTGGTTCCGGCACCTATTTCGACATTTTCCCCGATGACAGCATAGGGTCCAACGCTGACATCAGCTGCGAGTTTAGCACCAGGGTCAATAATTGCGGTCGAATGAATCATACTCGGTTCCGTTCTGGTTATTTTTCAACAAAGGTGGCTTTGAGCTCAGCTTCTGCAACCAAGCTGTCCCCGACATAGGCCTTGCCCCGAAAAACGTGAATGCCGCGTCGCGAGGAGAGCATCTCAATCTCCATGCGCAACTGATCACCTGGGCGGACCGGTTTGCGGAAACGCGCTTTATCGATCCCGACAAAATAGGTAACAGTATCATCACCAGCGCCGCCGATTGCCCTGATATAGGCACCACCAACTTGAGCCATGGCTTCGAGGATCAACACCCCAGGCATAATCGGATGATCTGGGAAATGGCCCTGAAAAAAAGGCTCATTAATAGTTACATTCTTGTACCCATTGCACTTTGTCCCCTCTTCGACCTCCTCAATCCGGTCGATAAGAAGAAAAGGGTAACGGTGGGGAAGCAATTTCAATATATCCATGATATCGAGATTGATCATTTTCTACTGCTCCTTGATTTGTTCTTCAAGCTCTAGCAGACGCCTGCGCAGAGCCGACATTTCACGACGCATTTCGGGCAATTTCCCGAAAATAAGCGATGATTTAAGCCATTGTTTGTGCGGGATGGCTGGCGTCCCGGAGTAGACCTGGTCTCCATCTAGAGACCCCGTCGCGCCGCCCTTACCTGCAATCGTAATATTATCACCCAACTTGACATGCCCGGTAACGGCAGACTGTCCGCCAAAGGTCGCATGACGCCCTATTTTACAACTGCCAGAGAAACCGGTTTGGGCTGCGATGACAGAATCTTCACCTAATTCAACGTTATGAGCGACCTGCACCATATTGTCGAGCTTACAGCCTTTTTTTATCCGTGTTTCACCGAGTGCTGCACGGTCGATGCAGCAGCATGATCCTATTTCGACATCATCCTCAAGCACAACAATTCCGACCTGAGGAATCTTATAATAAGAGCCACCATCGGGGGCGAAACCAAAACCATCAGAGCCGATAACAGCACCGGGCTGTAAAATCACCCGGTCACCTAACTGTGTCTGCTCACGAACCAAACAACCCGCGTGGATCAGACAATCAGACCCAATTGTCACATCATCGTAGATGACAGTATTGGGAAAAAGCATGCTGTTAGCGCCGATTACAACGTTTTCACCGATGACACAACCGGGATAAATACTAACATTACGCCCAAGCTGTGCAGATTCAGCAATATACGCCCCTGACATAATGCCGACCGCAGGGTATGTCTCGCCCTGCAATAGAGTCTGGATTTTCGCAAATGCCAGATAAGGGTTACTGCAAACCAACAGGTTCTTCCCGGCGTGCTCAACTCCGGTCGCAACGATAATCGCGGAGGCCTCACACTTGGCAAGATATGGCAGATACTTCGGGTTGGTCAGAAAAGTCAGATCACCCTCAGACGCCTGGTCTATTGTACTGACCCGACGGATTTCAACCTGCGCATCACCGACAACCTGACCACCAACCAATTCAGCTAATGTTTTAAGCTTAACCACTGCTAGAACCCGATCAGTTACTGGCATTATAAGCCTTGATAACATCATCAGTCAGATCAACGCTGGAATCACCATAGATAATGGAGCTTTCACTCTTCTCAAGCACAACCCCGTAACCTTTTTCTTTGCCGATTTTGCGGGTCTCTTTTAGGATTGCATCAATAATACGCTTGGTAAAATCAGCGTCTTTCTGCTGCAATTCTTCTTGAATATCTTTGGTAAAGCGCTGAAATTCTTTGGCGCGCTTTTGAAATTCACGTTCTTTTTTACCACGGGCCTCATCCGAGAGCAGAACGGCCTGCTTCTCTAATTCCCTTTTCATATCCTTGAGCGCGTCTTGTTCTGCCGCAACTTTTGCTTCATATTTTTTAACCTGCTGGCCGATTTCGGCCTTCGCCTTAACCCCGGCATTGCTCAGATTCAGGGCTTTTTGCAGATCTATAAATGCAACGCCACCGGTAGCAAAAGCTGTTGAAGCTATGAATACCAGTAGAACAGCAAAAATAAGTTGTTTCATCTTAAGTTTCTCCATAATCGTTAAAGTTAAAAGAAGGAACCAATACTAAATTCGAAGACCGAAGGCTTCTCGCCATCACGGGGGAAAAGGTTATACCCCCACTCAAACCTGAGTGGGCCCAAAGGGCTCGCCCAACGAATACCGTAACCGGCACTGTAGCGCATATCAGAAAGATAGGCTTCAGTCTCACGCCAGGCATTGCCGACATCAACAAAAAACAGACCTTTAAGTTTGTATTGTCTATTGATCGGGAAAAAGTACTCAAGATTGAAGAAAGCAGCTTTTTCACCACCGACAAATGAAGCATCAACCCCAGGAACTGCGGGGACCAAGATAACCGTCGGATCCACAGGATCAAGATCCGCAGGAATCGCGGGGATTGCTGGATCCATAGGGCCGACTTCACGTGTATCGAAACCACGAATTGAACGTAATCCACCCAGAAAGATTTTTTCGCTGATCGGTATCTCATCATCGCTCGTTTTGATGATATAACCAAGATTCCCGTTGATAGAGAGGACAGTACTCCAGAACAGTGGAAAGAAATGACGGTGGCTGAACTCAAACTTGGCAAACTTATCCGTGCCACCAAGGCCTGCGTATTCTGCAGAGAAAGAGGTAATACCACCCCGGGAAGGATCCATATGATAATCGGTTGTATTGCGCTGTAAGGACCCGGTCAGGGATGAAAGAATGGAAGTTCCAGCCTGCTGTTTAATTTCAAAGCTGGCGGCATCGCTAACATCTAAAATCTCTTTTTCTTCATAACGATAGGTTACAAGACCACGGGAAAAGCGTCCCAACGGATGACCTAGTTTGAGAGCTCCACCAGTCGCTTTCTCGGTAAAATCAGTCCAATCCCGCTCAGTCTTATAAAGATCAAAGCCAGCCGTCCAACGAGTATCAAGGAAGTAAGGATCGGTCAGACCAACACTATATAGTTGTGAGGCTCCGCCGAGCGTTGCCGAGGCCTTCAGGTTAAGGCCATAACCCATAAAATTACCCTGCGATATCGATCCCTGGGCTATGAGCTGGTCGACTGACGAATAGCCGGCACCGATAGTGAAACTGCCCGTTGGTTTTTCAGAGACCTCGATATTAAGTTCGTTCTTATCGCTGCTGCTCCCCGCACTTGTCGAAACGTTGACCTCTTCAAAGAAACCGAGATTACGTAAACGATTACGACTTGTCTTTATCTTTGTCGCGCTATAAAGGTCACCCTCGATTAAAGTCAGTTCACGGCGCAGGACCTTGTCACGAGTAATGGTGTTACCGCTTATGTTGATCTTTTCAATATGAATCAGTTCACCCTGTTCAATATTTAATTTCAGTGAAATCTTAAGTTCATCAGGGTCTTTGCTGGTAAAAGGAACCACGTTGGCATTTGCATAACCCTTATCGGCGTAAAGATCGGTCAAAGCAAGCACAGAACTGCGAAGTTCAGAGCGGCTGAAAATCTCACCCTCTTTGAGTGTTAACAGGGTGTTAAGCTCCTTGCGCGGCTTAATCAGATCACCAGTGATCCGCAGCTCGCCGGTCCGATACTGTTGACCTTCGTCGATTTCTATCAGCAGCTTCATCAGCGTATCATTGTCAACCATGCTGATCTGTGGTTGCTTGATCTTGATATCCATATAGCCACGATCGTAATAAAGCGCCGTCAGCAAGTCCAGATCATACTGAATCTGATCAGCCTTATAGGTGCCTCGACCGGTGATCCATGACCAGATCCAACGTTTTTTGGTCACCATTGCTGCTGCCAAAGTTTTCGCATTCAGAGCCTGATTGCCCTCAAAAGAAATTTCATCAATCAGGATTTTTGATCCCTCCTCAATATTGAAGGTCAGCAAACTTTCATTTTGCTCGTCGGTTTTCAACTGAGGCGTGATCTTGACCGCATAATAGCCTTCAACGTGATAGTTCTCCTCAAGAGCAGCGACACTCTTTTTTACCTGGACGGGATCGTAGATTTCCGGTGCCCGTTGGGTTACCAGAGGGCGCAGTTTCTCTTCAGTCAGCTTTTTTGCGCCTTCAAAACGGATCTCTCGCACCAGTGGACGCTCGTGGACGATAAAAACTAAAACTTTCTCGCTCCCCTCACCTCGAAGCTCAGCTGAAATATCATCGAAATGACCAAGTTTGAAGATCGCCTGAAGATCGCGGTCTATATCATCATATGTCATCTCTCTGTCAGGGCGAACAGTCATGACAGCACGCACCCTGGCACCATCAACACGCTCATTCCCTTCCAACTGGATGTCAGTCACTTTTATGCTATCGGCATATGCCAGAGGCACAATCAGAAGTACGATCAGGCAGGTCAGAAAGAGGTGGCGAATCATCAAAGCTAGATTTCCTTTTAACGAAATAGGCGGCAAAAGAGCGATTATAGGGATTTGCACCGGGTAGTTCAACTTCAATTCAGATCATCGGCCGTGATCCGGCCATCCTCGATCCGTAATACCCGGTCCATCTGTGCCGCAATCTGGTCGTTGTGCGTTACGATAACCATCGTCAGATTATGGCTACAATGCAATTTATCGAGCAAACCAAATATTTCTTCAGAGGTGCAACGATCAAGATTTCCGGTCGGTTCATCAGCCAATAGTAGCCGTGGCTTTTGAATCAGGGCCCGCGCGATGGCTACTCGCTGTTGTTCCCCGCCTGACAAGGCGCCAGGCTTATGGTCAAGACGTTCTTTCAGACCAACCTCAGTTAGAATTTCAGTCGCTGGAATTCGTGCCTGTTTACGTGATTGACCGGCAATCAACAATGGCATCATCACATTTTCCAGTGCTGAAAATTCCGGCAGGAGCTGATGAAACTGAAAAACAAAACCGATAGCACGATTTCGAAAAGCATCGAGTTCTGAACCCTTTAATGAAAACAGGTTTTTCCCTTCAAACAGGACTTCACCATCACTCGGATGATCAAGACCACCCATAATATGCATCAAAGTTGTCTTGCCTGCCCCAGAACTGCCAACCACCGCAATCCGCTGGCCAACCTCAACATGCAGATCAATATCGTGCAAAACCTGCAACTGGCCATTGACCGTAGAGAACAACTTATTTAACCCGCTGATCCGAATCATGGTTTTCCTATTCGTAACGCAGCGCTTCGGCCGGGTCCATGCGTGAGGCCCGCCAAGCTGGGTAAACAGTCGCGGCCAGAGAAATGGCAAGCGCAATTAAAATGACAGCAAGTACATCAGAAATGACAATTTCAGAGGGAAAACGCTCCATACCGTAGACTGCTTGATCGAAAATTTGAATACCAAAAGTCGCTTCAAGAAACTTGATCAGTGAGTCGGCATAATGGGCCAAACCTACACCAAAGACTGTTCCGAGAGATGTCCCTAATACGCCGATGATCGCCCCTTCGAAAATAAAGATCTTCATGATACTGCGGGCATTTGCTCCCAAGGCTCGTAAAATTGCGATGTCGCGATTCTTCTCCATGACAACCATGATCAGGGTCGTGGCGATATTAAATGCCGCGACCAATACAATGATTGCCAGCACGATGAACAATCCAAGCTTTTCCAACTTAAGCGCACTCAAAAATGAGCCATACAGACTCTGCCAGGGACGGATGATATAAGGGAAGCTGAACTGACGGCTCAACTCAGCAGAGATCTCCGGAGCCTGATCAAAGCGTTTCACTTCGATCTCAATGCCTGTGACTTCCCCAGGAGATTCAAAGAATTTCTGTGCTGTTTCAAGATTTATGTAAGCGAAGAAGCTATCGATCAGGCTACTCGGTTTTTCAAAAATACCGACAATCCGAAACGGCTTCATCTTGGGGATCATACCGAAAGGGGTAATGTTGAACAGTGGGGGGATTACATTGATATTGTCGCCGACGGCAACTCCAAGGCTGGTCGCAGTATCGAGGCCAATGATAATGCCGGGACGCTCAAGATTGTCGCCGAAGACACCGTTGAGGGGATCAATCTCTGCCCTTTTCAACAACTTCTGGCCGAAGACTTTATGCCCAATTTCGACCCCCTTGACACTGACTGCCGCAACATTGCCGTGTGACAACAGCATTGCTTCACGCGAAACAAACGGAGTCACCGAAACAACATCAGGAATCTTAAGGGCGGCATCGATCAGTTCCTGGCGCTCGCTGATCCCCTCACCAAAGCGCTGCACCAGGACGTGAGGAACGTTGCCAAGAATCTGTTGCCGGACACCGTTGGTGAACCCGGTCATCACAGCCAATACCAGGATAAGTGCTGCAACACCCAACATCACCCCAAAGATTGATATGAAGGAGATCACCGAGATAAAGGTTTGTTTACGCTTTGCGCGCAAGTAGCGCAGACTCACGAACCATTCAAATGACATCGAATTCAGACCTGTTCCTATCTGTCAGCTTCAGCTTTAAGCTGCGGAAAAAGGATCACGTCACGAATTGAAGCGGCATCAGTTAACAACATGACAAGACGATCGATACCTATCCCTTCACCGGCGGTTGGTGGCAGGCCATGTTCCAGCGCGCGGATGTAATCGGCGTCCATCGCGTGAGCCTCATCGTCACCGGCAGCCTTCTCCTCGAGTTGCTGAAGAAAACGTTCCTTCTGATCGATCGGATCGTTCAACTCGGAGAATGCATTGGCCAGCTCACGACCAACGATGAAGAGTTCGAAGCGATCAACAACCTCGGGGTTTTCATCATTCTTACGCGATAAGGGTGATATCTCTGTTGGATATTCGGTAATAAAGGTCGGTTGCCATAGGTTGGGTTCAACTACAACATCGAAAATTTCAGCCAGCAGCTTGCCTGGTCCCATCGCCTTGTCTGGTTCAAGACCAAGCTTGTCTGCATAATTCCGCAGCTGTTCGACATTCTCGAGTACCGCCATCTCAACTTCACCATACTTGACGATCGACTCTTTCATTGTGAGACGATCCCAGGGCGGGGTCAGATCGACCTCTTTGCCACCATAGCTGATCTTCAGGCTGCCGCAGACATCACTCGCCAAACTGCAGATCAACTCTTCGGTATAATCCATCAAATCCAGATAGGTCGCGTAGGCGCGGTAAAACTCCATCATGGTGAACTCGGGATTATGCTGAATCGAAATTCCCTCATTACGAAAGTTGCGGTTAATCTCAAAGACGCGATCGAAACCACCAACCACCAGGCGCTTCAAATAGAGCTCAGGCGCAATGCGCAGGAAGAGATCCATCTTCAAGGTATTATGGTGGGTAACAAAGGGTCGCGCGGTGGCTCCGCCAGCGACCGGGTGCATCATCGGGGTCTCAACTTCGAGATAGCCATTCTCAAGCATGTGATTGCGGATCAAACTGACAATACGGCTCCGCTTGTAAAACATCTCTCTGACTTCGTCGTTAGAGATCAGATCGAGGTAGCGTTGCCGATAGCGGGTCTCGACATCGGTCAGACCATGCCATTTCTCCGGCAGTGGCAGCAATGACTTGGTCAGGAGCTGGATACTAGATGCACGCAACGAAAGCTCGTTGGTTTTGGTCCGAAAAGGCACACCAGTTACACCGATAATGTCGCCAATATCGAACTTGCGAAAATGCCCGAAGGTCTCTTCACCGACCTGATCACGTGCCACATAGACTTGCAGACGGCCACTACCATCCTGCAGTTGAATAAAGGCGGCTTTGCCAAAATCGCGACGAGCCATAATCCGCCCGGCGATAGCATAGCTCTCCTGACAGTCCTGCAGATACTCTGCATCCTTATCAGCATGCAGTTCAGCGACTTCATTGGCCCGATGGCTTGGTACGAAATTATTTGCGAAGGGATTGATCCCTGCATCTCGGAAAGTTTGCACCTTCTCGCGGCGTTGCAGCAGTAGTTCGTTTAGTTCTTCCATGATTCTTCTCTATCCTTTTCCCGTTGGCTCAAGTGCCGAACATTACCCCTAGACAGCGCATTTCGTCAAGGAGAAAGCCCTGAAATCGGCCCTATTGAGAAGAGAGATCAGAGATTTTCAAAGGACGCGAGTTTTTCACGAAAAGGGACAGGAATCCTGACCGCTTTACGTGTCTGGTAATCAAAACATATAACAACTGTGGATCCTTCAGCCATGAGGTCCCCCCCCCTTTCAATGCGGTACTCAAGCTGAAAACTCGAACGCTTGATCTCACTGCACCGCACACCGATCATTAACTCATCATGCAGAAACATTTCGGCTCGAAAGAAGACATGGGCCTCGGTCAGGATGATGCCACAGCCGCCCAGATCGAGCTCAGAATAAGGGCCGAGCCTGGCAAGGTATCCGATACGACCATCCTGCATAATGTTCAACACCGCAGAGTTAGCGACATGTCCGCCATAATTGATATCAGCGACCCGCACCAGATAGGGCATTGAAAAGCGAAATTTATTCATCAGAGGAACTCCCTAACGGGTCAACAGGGTTTCACAACCCCGTGCCGGGTGACGAGGAATCAACAGAGCCAGTAAAAAGGAGAGCAACGCCATCCCTGCACCAGCGTAAAAAACCAGGGCCGGAGAGCTGAGCCACAACAGACCGAACAGGACCGGAATCACCACCGCAGCGACATGATTAATCGAAAAACTGACCCCAGCCGTAGAGGCAATATCGGCCGGGTCGGCGATCTTTTGAAAATAGGTTTTCTGAGCAATCGTCAGCCCGAAGAAAAAATGATCCGCCAGGTAGAGTCCCACTGCAATCCAGGCTTGCTCAACCAGGGCATAGCCGCAAAAAATCAGGATCAGACCGATATACTCAATCATCAGTGATCGCCGTTCACCGATTCGATTGATCAGGCGGGCGATCTTGGGCGCGAACAGCACATTAATAGAGGCATTGATTAGAAACAGCAGGGCGATGCCACTGACAGAATATTCAAATTTTTCCACCATCAAAAAACCGGCGAAGACCATGAAAATTTGCCGACGGGCACCCGACATAAAGGTCAGGGCATAGTAGAGCCAATACCTCTTGCGCATCAGCATATGCCGATGCTGAACAACGCTCGAGGTAAACGCTGGAAAGGAGAGCCAGGCAATCAAAGTCAGAGCGAGGGTCAGGCCACCGAAGAACAGATATAGCCAACGATAATCGATCTGTAGAAAACTGTTGCCGCACCAGATCAGGGCAAAGGTCAGAATCGCCGCCAGAGATCCGGTCGCCATCAGGCGTCCCAGGGTTTCAGCGGTCCTCTGCTTGTCGATCCATTGCAGGGTCAAGGATGTTTGCAGGGTTTCAAAGTAATGAAACCCGAGCGACATCAGCAGAGTCGTCAGGTAGAGCCCGATGATGCTGGGAAAGAACCCGGTCAAGGCCGTACCGATACCAAGCAGACACAGAGCGAGCAAAGCGAGGCTCTGTTCACGCACGACCGCCAGCAAAAAGACTACCCCGAAAGCCAAAAACCCGGGAATTTCACGTAAACTCTGCAAAATCCCCATTTCGCGTCCGGTAAAAGCGGCACGTTCAATTGCAAAGTTATTGAGCAATGCCTGCCAGGCGGCAAAACTTAACGGTACCGCTGCTGCCATCAACATCAGCAACAGGTCCGGTCGTTGCGCTAATTTTGAGGATATCGTTCGGTACATACAAAAGGAACTTTCAGATCAGATATATAAAAAAGTTCACCAGTTTAGCAGTGAATCCGTTAGAATTGAACATCCAATACCGATCCAAGGAGAAGAATCGTGACCCGTACTTTAACTGTTGTAGAAATCCGTGTTCTTGGCTGCCTGGTCGAGAAGGAATTGGCAACCCCCGAATACTACCCGATGACCATTAATGCTCTGGTTAACGCCTGCAATCAGAAATCGAATCGTGCCCCGGTGGTTGAGTTCGACGACACGATTGTTGCAGAAGCGCTCGAAAGTCTGCGCCCATTAGGGCTGGCGACTCAATCAGCCGAAAGAGGTAGAGCCGCCAAATTCTGCCACAACCTCTACGGTAAGTATCGGCTCGACAATGCCGAAATGGCAGTTATGGCCGAACTGCTACTGCGCGGTCCACAAACCGGCGGGGAATTGCGTCAACGGGCCAGTCGTATGCACCAGCTCGATTCTCTGGAACAGGTTGAAGAAGTTCTGAGCGAGTTGATGGATCAGGAAGAACCTCTGGTTACGAAATTACCACGTCAAGCCGGACGCAAGGAACACCGCTATGCGCAATTATTAGCCGGTGAGCCGGAGATTGAAGAGTTGGAGTTGAAAGCTCCGACTGCTATTTTGCAGGTGCGTGCGGGTAACGAGCGGATAGAAGGGCTGGAACAGGAGATGCTTGAACTTAAAGCCGAGATGGCAGAGCTGAAAGAGACCTTTGAGGCGTTCCGCCGGCAATTTGAGTAAGTCCAATCCCCTATATCTTCATTCCTTGTCACAGCCAAAAATGGCAATGCCGTCTTCCTTATACAAGAAGACGGCATTGCCTCTTTTCCCGAAGATATACGCAAGAGCAATATCTTACCCTGCACCAAACTCCTGCCGATACCCATCCCACTTTTTATCGATCCGCTCCTGCATGACAACAATCTGCTCTTCAGAAAGCGCCTTGAAGCGAGTCTGCATGCTCAAATAATGCCGCACTGAATCCAACTTCTCTTTTTTTAGAAGCTTTTTTGAGGGTTCAGAAAGTTGTTTTTTACCGTTCTCAATTTCAAAAAGGTCAAACAGCCCGCAGTCAATAGCAGCCTTGCCGATTTTGACAGTCATCTGTTCTTCACAGCCCCATCCGGGAGGACAAGGTGTCTGAATATGGATATATTTCAAACCACTGATTTCTTTGGCTTTGATGAGTTTATCGTGAAAGTCGAGCGGGTAGCTGGCCGAACAGGTCGCAATATAGGCCGGGTTGTGAGCGGCGACGATATCAGGCATATTCTTCCCCTGCTCCTTCTTCCCTGTGTAAGGGGTGGTGGTGGTCAAACCGCCCTGTGGAGTCGTTCCCGAGCGTTGCACACCGGTGTTCATATAGGCTTCATTGTCATAACAGATATAGATGATATCTTCGTTACGCTCCAGCGCCCCGGAGAGGGCTTGAATCCCGATATCTGCGGTCCCGCCGTCCCCGGCCCAGGCAACGACTTGAGTCTTCTTGCCCAGACGTTTCATGGCCGCACGTACCCCGGTCGCAATCGCAGCGGTAGAGGCAAAGGTGCCATTCAAGATCGGCATCTGCGAAGCGGCGATCGGATAGAGCCCCTGCATGACCGTCAGACAGCTGGGGGGTACGACGAAGATACAATCTCGCCCCAGAGCCTTGAGACCAATCCGGTAGAGAATACTCAGCCCGCAACCGGAACATGCGCGGTTGCCCGGGTAGACAAACTCTTCTTCAGAGAGATTGAGAACGTTGGTTTTTGCAGCAATATTCATAGCTGTAGTCCGATCCATTGCGGTGCATCAGTTTGCTCCGGCGCGCTTAAATCATCTTGCTGGCAGGCGGTTTTCAGGGTCTGGCACAGATCTTCGGTACGGATATCTCGACCACCCAGTCCAACAATGAAATTATGCAACTGTGGCCGCGCCGGATATGGATAAAGCGCAGACTTGAGGTCGGCATAAAGTGCCCCCTGGTTACCGTAGCTCAAACCCTTTTCGTAGACCATAACCCCTTTGGCTGATTGCAAGGTTTCTGCGATCTTGGCCGTGGGGAAAGGGCGATAGACTTGCAATGCCAGCACACCAACCTTGAGGCCATCCTCCTGACGCAAGCGATCAACGACATCGCGAAACTGGTTGGCAATAGTCCCCATCGCGACCACGATATATTCGGCATCCTCACAGCAGTAAGGATCAAGAATCGGAGCACCCCCGCGACCGAAACGTTGCTGGTAATCGGCATCGATCTCTTCCAGCACGTCCATAGCCAGACGCATCTCCTGATGCAGGTTGTGACGAATATCCATGTAGCCGGGTTGTTTGACGCCGTTGGTATCATTGCGTGAATCGGGCAGGGTCACAGTATTCAGGCTTTCGGGTTTTTGCGGATCGAGAGCGTGCGCATATTCATAGGCGGGCAAAAACTCTTTGACCGCCGCCGCATCCGGAAGCTCAAACGGCATATAGGTGTGCGACAGATAATAACCGTCGTAATTGACCATCACCGGGATATGCACCAGTTCGGCCAGACGAAACGCCTTCAGCGTAATATCGACGATCTCCTGGTGATCCTTGGCAAAGAGTTGAATCCAACCGGCATCGCGCTGACTCATGGCATCCTGATGATCATTCCAGACCGACCAGGGGGCACCGATGCCACGGTTAACCACGCACATGACCATCGGCAAACGGGCTCCCGCTGCCCAGTGCAACTGTTCACTCATATAGAGCAGACCATTAGAGGATGTGGCGGTAAAGGCACGAACTCCGGCGCTGGCCGCACCGATACAGACACCAAGAGCGCTGTGCTCGCTTTCGACCGCGACATACTCGGCGTCCATCTCACCGGCGGCGATCAATTCGGAGAGCTTTTCGGTTAACGGCGTCTGCGGGGTGATCGGATAAGCCGCAATAACTTCAGCAGCAGCCAGTTGAACGGCCATCGCCGCGGCATTGTTTCCTGAGTCGATCAGCTTTTCACTCATTTTCGCCCCCTGCGACAAAGTTCTCTTCCGAAACCATTTCGATCGCCTGGGCCGGACACTCTTCAGCACAGATACCACAGCCTTTGCAATATTCCAGGTCAATTTGCGGCTCGATGGCTTTGCTGACCACATTATCGGGACAATAGAGCCAACAGAGATGACAGGCAGATTTGCCGGTTTTCGCCGGGATGCAGCGGCTATAATCGAGAACAGGCCGCTCGACCCGCCAGGAACCGGTGCGTCCGGCATCGCCAGGACCCGACGTGCTGGCCGAGGTCAATACTTTAAAACGGGGATCAGGCATGAGAACCTCCTCTACTCGGCTCGCGGATTTCGGTGGCGGCATAGACCAACTCGGCGGCCCGAGCATTTTCGGCCGGTTTCCGCCCGACAAACTCGTTAGCGATACACTGCGACAACACCTCGATATCGACCAGTCCGCTGGCCTTGCCAAGAGCACCGATAATCCCGCTATTGACGATCCCCTTGCGCAACCCGGCTTCAATCCCGAACTTGGTCACGTTTGCGACAGCGACGCGAAAATCCGGGAACGGATGGTCACTTAATGGCCGGGGAGAATTGAGAATCAATAGACCTCCCGGTTTCAACCCGACCGTAACATCAACTTCATTGAGGATCAGATAATCGAGCACCACGACAATATCTGGAAACTGAATGGGAGACAGATCGTAAATCTTCTCGCGCGAGACCTTCAGTGAGGTGCTCACCGGAGCGCCACGCCGCTCAGTACCGAAGGTTGGCGCCATCACGACACCACCATACCCTGATTTAAATGTTGCTTCCGCGACCACCTTGGCGGCGGTAATCGCCCCCTGGCCACCACGACCGTGCCAGCGGATCTGAATCATTTGTTGAGAAGGGGTCTGCATATATGCTCCCGCAAAGATGAATTCCAACGATGTTCTAAGAGGTGGCATCTTAGACTAAAACCGGGGTCAGGCAAAGACGTTATTTTTCAACCACACAGGTCTGAGCTGAGGTATATTGAAGCTCTGTTTATTCTAAAGACAACAATGTCTGACCCTTTGTTACTTAGACTTCTTTCTTAACCGGAATCATTTGATGAAAACATCTCTCTTTTTCCTGCTGCTGCTGATTTTACTCCCCAGTGGAGCGTTCGGCACTGAATTCGACCTACTGAAAAAACAGGGAAAGAAGGACGGAAACACCCTGCTTGTGATCGGCGGTATCCAGGGAGATGAGCCAGGTGGGTTCAATGCCGCGACCCTGCTGGTCACGCGTTACAAAATTGATCAGGGAGCTCTGTGGATTGTCCCGAATCTGAATTTTGCCAGCATTATCAAGCGCTCCCGAGGGCTTCACGGAGACATGAATCGCAAATTTGACTTCCTGCCAAAATCTGATCCTGAATATCACCTGGTTGAAGAGATTAAAACTATCATCACTGCGCCAGAAGTAGATCTGGTTCTCAACCTGCACGACGGTAGCGGTTTCTACAGAACTCAATATATCGATCGACTTCATAACCCTGAACGCTGGGGGCAAAGTTGTATCGTCGATCAGAAACTGTTGACAGGGGTTCCCTTCGGTAGCCTTGCAGAGATTGGCCAAAAGGCCATCGTGAAGACCAATCAGAATCTGATCGACCCGAGCCATCGTTTCAGCCTCAAGAATACCCGCACACGCCTTGATGATCCTGAGATGAAACAGTCCTTGACCTTTTTTGCCATTGAACACAACAAGCCAGCATTCGGTATCGAAGCAAGCAAGAGTTTTCGAACCAATGTCCGGGTTTATTATCACCTGTTATTCATAGAAGCTTATATGCAGGAAATGGGGATTGCATTCAGCAGAGACTTTGATCTGAGCCCGCAGGGGGTGAAAGAGGTTCTTAACAAAGACATTTTTGTCGCCCTGAATGACCATAAGATTCAACTGGATATCTCTAATATCCGCAATCAACTCAACTACGTCCCCCTTAAAAAAGGGGCCAAGCTGCAGTTTGATTCAGAGAATCCTCTGGTCGCAGTGCTCCCTTACAAGAATAAATACCGCATTCACTACGGCAACAATCGCATGAGCTTTTTACGCCCGGAGTATTTCGAATATGACAATAGCCTGAACTCGGTTCAAGTCATTGTGGATGGGCTGACTAAAGAATTTAAGATCGGTTCCATTGTGCCGGTGAATAAGAGTTTTATGGTCGATACCCCGCCCGGCTACCGCGTCAATATTATCGGCTACACCAGAAAAGGCTTACGCAATGAAAAGGGTCTCAGGGTTCGAAAGAAGGATATTGCTTCCCAATATTCTATCGACAAGGGGGGCAAAGTTTTTCGCGTTGAAGTTTACCGTGACAACAAATTCACTGGAATGCTGCTAATCGATTTCAGGGCTGATCAGCGCAAAAACAAACTGCTAGCGATGAGCCAAAACAAACCACAAAAATAGCTCTGATCTTTTCAGGTCAATTGAATACGATTTTCTCAATCCAGATTCAACTCCCTGCTCTGAATCAAAAACAGATTCATCAACGTGATAATCGAAAAGTGTGGCCGCGTAACAGGCTGCGGATCTTTGGCACTTTCTCTTTGGCAGCCTGATAACCTTCGGCGATCAGCACCTCTGCCCGACTAAAATCGGCCCAATGATTGTCGCCCACATCAGGACGGATCACCAGGTCAGCCTGAGTTAATTGTAATTTCGACAGGGCATTCCGCGCCGCGACATCCGCCCTGAAAACGATCCCAAGCCCACTGGTGGCATCGGACTCGCCGAGTTCGCAACCGACATCAATGGCAATCACCAGGTCGGCACCTAACTGGCGCGCCGGGGTGATCGGTACCGCGTTGATCCAGCCGCCGTCAACCAGCAGATGACCGTTCCACTCGACTGGCGGCAACACGCCCGGCAGGGCGCTGGTAGCAGCGACGGCAAGGCGCAGTGATCCGCGGTTCAGCACCACCTCGCGACAGCTATGTAGATCGAGAGCGCTGACGGCAAAGGGGAGTGTCATCTGTTCTATATCGATATCTGGCAGCAAAAAGGCAAAACTCTTATCAGCAGTCTCTTGAGAAACAAAGGCCAACTTGGTCATCGACAGGGTAAGAAATATCTTTTTACGCGCAAATTGTGAGTAACGGTAAAAGAGACCGTCTCCTTCGACCTGTTCCCGGTCGATGGCAAAATCGAGACGAGACTTACGAAAGAGATCACTCTCCAGGTAAGATTCGAATTGTTTGCGTAACAGATCGGCCTGTGGGCGAGCAGCATACATCCCAGCAATAATTGCCCCCATGCTGGTACCAGTGAGTACGTCAATTGGGATGCCAGCTTCTTCAAAAGCTTGCAGGACCCCGATATGGGCCAATCCTCGAGCGGCGCCGCCGCCCAATGCTAATCCCAAACGCTTTTTACCGAACCAATTTGCCATGCGTACTCCTCAATCAAGTGTTCACAACGGCAGTCTACCTCGAATTGCTGAAACTAAGCGACATGAGTTGTCCCGTTACCAATGAAATTTTGTATAATGAGGCGACACCTCTCCTCCTTAAGGATCCTGATGATTAAACTCTCTGTATTCTTGTTTTTTTCACTGATATTATTTCCCCATTCACTCTGGGCAACAGACCTTCAGGCTCTGGTGCGCAAGGTTGAACAACAGTACATGGGACTCTCATCCAAATCTCGCATGGAGATGAGCATCCGCTCCGAGCATTGGGAGCGTTCGCTGGTGATGGATTCCTGGTCGCTGGGACGGGATCATTTTCTGATTCGGATCATTGAACCGGCTAAAGAGCGGGATGTCACAACCCTGAAGGTCGACAAGCAGGTCTGGAACTACCTGCCGAAGGTCGATCGGGTGATCAAGGTGCCGCCGTCGATGATGGGTGGGGCCTGGATGGGGAGCCACATCACCAATAATGACCTGGTCAAGGCGAACAAGATCGATGAATAATACAGCTTTTCTCTGCTGGAAGAGACCAAAGAACATCTGTTGATCGAATGCATACCCAACCCTGAGGCTGCGGTGGTCTGGGGAAAAATCGTTTATGAAATCCTGCTGCCGCTGGAAGTGCCGGGGACGGTCGCCTATTTCGACGAGGAGATGGTCAAGGTTCGCGAGTTGATTTTCGATGAGGTCAAACGGATTGATGAGCGCGTTATCCCGCTGCGCTTGACGATTCAGCCGACCGACAATCCAGAGGAAAGAACTATCATCCGTTATTCCGAACTCGACTTTAATATCGGAATCGAAAAGAGTTTCTTCTCCTTGCGTAACTTAAAACGATGACCATGCTGCTGCGACTTGCATCCCGTAACCTGTGGCGCAACCGGCGCCGCACCCTGCTGACCCTGTCGGCGATGGTGGTCTCTCTCTCCCTGTTGATTCTCTCCCTCGGTGTCTTCTCCGGCATGCTGGTCGACATTCTCTCTTCGACAACCGAGCAGTATCATGGCCATCTGGTCATCAACGCCAGCGGCTACCTTGATGATCGGGACATGTATAAAAACTTTACGGCTGACCCCGAACTTCTACAAGCCTTGCAACAGGACAAGGCGGTCCGCGGTGTCAGCGAAAGATTGCGCGGCTTCGGGCTGGTTTCGCATGCAGAGAGCAGCTATCCAGCCGAATTGCTCGGCATAAGGCCTGAGCATGAAAAGAGCGTCACCAAACTGCATTCACAATTAATTGCCGGAGCCTTTCCAACAGATACGGATAACACTGGTGCAGTCCTCGGGTCCTCTCTGGCGCAAAAACTCGGGGTCTCTCCAGGTGATGAGCTGATTTTCGTCACCCAGGCAGCCGATGGCTCCATCGGCAATGATCTGCTGACCGTTCGTGCCATCTTCCGCACCGGTCATGCGGGGCATGACAACGGCCTGGTTCTGGTCCCGCAGCAGTGGCTGCAAGAGGTCATGGTGCTTAAGGGAAAGATCCATGAAATCGCTCTATCAGTCAAAGATCCCTTGATGGCGGCAGAAGATGCGCAAAGACTTAACTCCTATCTGCCAGACGGACTGATCGCTACCGACTGGGGGGAACTGCTGCCGGAGATGCGCGAGGCGATCGCCTCCTTTGATGTCAGCCGTTTTATCTTTGTAATCATCCTCTACTTCGCGACCGGCCTGGGTATCCTCAATACCGTGTTCATGTCGGTGATGGAGCGCACCCGCGAATTCGGTATTTTGATGGCGCTCGGCCTGCGCCCGCAACAGGTCAGGCTGGTGGTTCTGCTCGAATCATTTCTCCTCGGCCTGCTCGGCACCGCCCTCGGTTTGGTTGTCGGCCTGCTGCTGAGCCTTTACATGTCGCTGGTCGGTTTCGATCTCTCCTCCTGGATCACCCCGGTGACCTATGCCGGAGGGACCATCCAACCGCACCTCAGGGCGATTTTCGAGCAACGTAATTTCATCGACCCGGCCTACATGCTGTTGCTGGTTTCGCTGCTGGCCGGTTTCCTGCCGGCGCGACGAGCTGCCAAACTGCAACCGGTCGCAGCGATCAGGGAGGATTAAAGATGGAGATCCTGACCCTGGCCTGGCGCAATGTCTGGCGCAACCGACGCCGCACCCTGATCACGATCGTCGCTATGAGCTTCAGCCTGATGCTGGTTCAGGCCTTTCACAACCTCTCTTTCGGGGTCTATGCCCAGATGGTCGACAGCGGGGTGCGTTCCGGTTCGGGCCATATTGCGGTCTACCGGGGTGATTATGTTACCTCACGCGATGACCGTCTGTTCTGGGACCTGGAGAAGATGGGGGCGATGGTCGATCTGAAACACAGGATTGCCGCACTCGACGGGGTAAAAGCGGTGCTGCCGCGTCTCTATCTGCCAGGGCTGGCCCAATCGAGCCGTGAGAGCCGCGGCGTCATGCTGACCGGTATCGATCCGGTCGCCGAAAACGCCATCAACCCCCTGCTGAAGAATATCGACGCGCCAGCTCTAATCAAAACCCTCGATGGTCGCGACGCGCTGGTCGGTAGCCGCCTGCTGACCGAACTCAAACTGAAGGTCGGTAACAAGTTTGTCTTTACCGCTCAAGGGCCTGAAGGCCAGTTGGTCAGTGAGCTGTTGCGGATCCGTGGAGTCGTCAAATCTGGCATCCGCGAGGTCGACAGTTCCCTGGTTATGGTTGGCCGCCAGCGTGCGGCGGCGATAACCGGTCAGATCGATGCGATCCACGAATTGGCGATCATCCTCGAGAATCCGGATCTGGAACAGAGATTGATCCCCCTCATCGCCGACATGCTCCCACCGGGATCAGAACTCAATGCTGTCAGCTGGGAGCTGGCCATGGCCAACTTGGCTAATGCCATCAAGCTCGATTACGCCAGCCAGAAGTTCATTTTCCTGATTATCGTCCTCATCGTGACGATCGGGGTGGTTAACACCCTGCTGATGTCGGTCATGGAACGGATTCGGGAATTCGGGGTTATCCTGGCGGTCGGCGCCACCCCGGGAAGATTGAGAGCAACTGTGATGACTGAAGCCTTTCTACTCGGTTCGGTTTCGATGCTGTTCGGCAACATTCTCGGCGCCCTCGCGACCTGGTATCTGGTAGAAATCGGGATCGACCTGCGCGACTTCATTCCAGAGACCATGGAATTCGGTGGTGTAGTCTTCAACCCGGTCATGCGCGCGGCCTGGGATACCGTTTACATGCTACAGATATCCATTTATGTTCTGCTGTTGTCGGTTGTCGCATCCCTTTACCCTGCCGCCAAGGCGGCGCGGATCGCACCGGCGGTAGCGATGCGCCATCATTGATATCGTACTCTCCTCCCATGAAACCCTTCTCCCTCAGGGAGAAGGTGGCTGCAGACCAGATGAGGGGATTATTGGACCAAGTCACCCCCCTCACCCTGACCCTCTCCCTCAGGGAGAGGGAAATAACATGAAACCAGCAAGAAAGAATTTGCCATGTCCCTGATCAGCCTGAACAACCTGAACAAGACCTACCCACTCGGCAGTCAGAAGATCGCGGCGGTTCAGGGCTTGACCCTTGAGATCCAGGCCGGTGAGTTTGCCGTCCTCGCCGGGCCGTCCGGTAGCGGCAAAACGACCGTACTGAACCTCGTCGGTGCCCTCGATACACCCACCGCAGGGTTGGTCAGGGTCGACGGCAACGATTACAGTGAAATGAACCCCAAGGGGCTGGCTGATTTCCGTCTCAGGCGAATCGGCTTCATCTTTCAGTCCTACAACCTGATCCCGGTTTTAACCGCCGCCGAGAATGCCGAATTCACCCTGATGCTCCAGGGAATAGCGCCCAAGGAGCGCAGAACGAGAATCTCCGCCATCTTTGCCGAGCTCGGTATCGACGGCCTCGAAGACCGGCGGCCGAATGATCTCTCCGGCGGCCAGCAGCAACGGGTCGCCATCGCCCGCGCCATTGCACCGCAACCGGCAGTGGTGCTGGCTGACGAACCGACCGCCAATCTTGACTCAAGCACCGCCGAGGACCTGCTGCAACTGATGCGCAGACTGAACCGGGATAAGGGCACGACCTTCCTCTTCAGCTCACACGACCCGCTGGTGATCGCCCATGCCGAACGGGTGATCAGCCTGCGTGATGGTCGGCTTGAGAGCGATATTCAGCAGGAGATCGGATGATCCGACTGCTCCTCATCCCTACCCTGCTCCTCGCAACTGCCTTGCCGGTTTTTTCAAGTCCGTTGCAGGAGGCAGTTGTCAGTGGGCACCTGAAGACCCTCGATCTTGCTTACGACAAGTCCCCCGATTCATCCTTGAAGAGTGGGTTTTTCTCGGCCAACAGCCTGAGAATTAATCTAAAAACCCGGATAAACGATGCGTTTGAATTCGATTTTGCGCTCGACAACCTGCTGCTCTACAGCGACCCGCCGGGACAGGTTGCCCTGCCGACCGACTCACCGAACCGCAGAGGCGACCTTGAGCAGAGCTGGAAACGCGGCCACCGCTGGTCAAACCAGGTCGGTATCGATCGTCTTTCGCTGAAAGGGACGATCAATAGTTTCGACTGGAAAATCGGCAGGCAGGCGGTCGGTTTCGGCCGCATCGCAATTTTCTCACCCCTCGACATCGTCGCTCCCTTTTCACCTTCGGCGCTCGATACCGATACCCGACCGGGCGTCGATGCCTTGCATGGAGTGCACTATTTCGGCCTCGGTGGTCAGATCGGCGGGACACTGGTTTTCGGTGATGAATCCGACAACAACAGCTACCTGCTGACCTTCTCGGACAACCATAATGGTATCGATCTGCTCGGGATTGGTGGAGTTCTACGTGATCGGGAAATGATAGGGCTAGGTTTAGCTGGCAGTCTCGGCCCGCTTGGTGTCAAGGGGGAGATCAGTCATTACAACGGCAAAAACAGTGGGCTTCCCGGCGGGGATCTGCATGACAACTTCGCTATCGGCGCCCTGGAGCTATGGTACCGTTTCGACAGCGGAATTATCATGCTTGCAGAATATCTGCATAACGGCGCCGGCGCTGAGGACCCGGCCGACTATCTTGCCGCAATCTCGTCAGCACCTCTCGCTGAAGGGCTCTCCTTCCTGCTGGGTCAACAGTACCTTCTGCTCGGCCCCTCTTGGGAGCTTCACCCCCTTGTGACCCTCACCGGCCTGCTGATCAGAAACCTGGAGGATGACTCGACCCTGTTACGCCCGCAGATTCTTTTTTCGCTCGGCGACAATCTAAGCCTGGATCTCTTTTACAGTCTCAATTTCGGCAAGAAGCCACAGACTCTGACGCCAACGGTTTCAATTCCACAATCCGAATTCGGCACGGCAGGTGATAGCGGTGGTCTGCTGCTGCGCTGGTATTTCTAAACGGCTCTGAGTGAACGGCTAGCAACGGGTCGCTAGCGCAATCATGGTCTAGGAGGCTGTCGGACTATCCATAAACTGGCTGCAAATCCGGATGATTGGCCCATATCTCAGCTCTTTTTTACCCCATAGCTATGGCTATGAGCCTGCAAACGAGCGAAAATCTGTTTTCAACCATCCAAATTTTCGCTTCAGCTTGTATAGTCCGACAGCTTCCTAGAGAGATTGCAGATAACTCAGCAGCGCTGATAATTTCGGTTCCTTGATATGCCCATAGGGCGGCATATTTTCTCCACCCTGTTGAATACGGCGGCGGATATTCTCGATGGTAACCGGAATCTTCTCTATCGGGGTCAACGAACGCTTGAACAGCCCTTTAAGGCCGGGCCCGACCCTGGTGATGGTTTTATCAGCATAGTGACAAACGGCACAGTTTTCAGCATAAACCTGCTTTCCCAGTTCCCGACTCGCCTGCTCATCAGCCGGCGCGGGGGTCAATTCGGCAGAATCGCTCAACACCGCCAGCTCAGCGTTCTTGGCCGCGAGGACCCCATCCGCGGTAAAGGGCTGACCCAGTACCGCCGAGGTGTAGCAGCGGTTGTCGGCCGCGACAAACAACCAGTCCGCAGGATCGAAGGTCTCCTGCTGATTTGCATAGCTGAAGCTATAGGTTCCATTGGGGTAATCGCGAGTCCAGGGGAAGACCATCTTCGAAGGACGCAGGCGCAGCCCTTCCTGGGTGCGGATATTTATCCCCAGAACCTGGTGGGACAGATTTTCGTTAGGATCATCGACAGTCAGGCTGATCAAGACCTGCGGCGGATTTTCAGAATCCGGGGAGAATTGCACCCGGGATATGACCGGCGCTTCCTCTGCTGCTGGATTCGGCGGTGCAGTCAGTCTGAACTGGTTATCCTGACCGGTTTTTACCTCGACCCCGATGGGAAAATAGATATAACCGCTGGCATAGAGATGCAGGCCGTAGTCGCCGCCCTTGGGCACCTCAATCGAAAACCGCCCCAACTCATCGGTCTTGCCGCCATAGCGGAAATCCTTACCGTAGAGGCGCCCGACCTCAATCACAACCACCCCCTGTAACGGGCCACCGTCGGCCGCCAGGGCCGTGCCGCTGATCAGGGTCTTTTGTTCAGACAAGCCTGCAGCCAACAATGAAGAAGAGTGCACTCCGCCAAACACTAACAAAAACAGGCAGGAGAAGACCATGGTTCGGGCGGGTATCCAGGGTTTCACGCCTCTCTCAATCATTGTTGCCTCCATGAAGCGGGGTACCGGGTGAGTATCTTTGCCCTTTGGCGAGCTCGGCAAGATATGCGCTAAGATCCGTAACATTACGGCCTTGGGGGGCGAAACCTTCGCTACCGTTGCTCGCCAGATGCCATACGAGGAAGGCTTCCAGCGACATCACCCGTCGCGCCTTTTCGACATAACGCGGAAACGAGCTCGTCGCCCGGAACAGGGGGTGCAGCCCTTCTTCCGCCTGGCCAGGGGTATGACATTTCAGGCAAGGGCCGCTGAGCGTTTGCCGAGTCAAACCTCTGCCGCGTTCGACAGCTTTCTGCAACTGGTCAAGATCCTCTTGAGGTGGCGACAGTCTTTTAGAATACCCCGGAGTGACAATCTGTCCCTCACCCCGCCAGGAGATGTAGGCCTGTATATCGTCGACCAACGACTGGCGGCGCCTGACGGAGAGGTCGGTGTGAGTGGTCAGGGTTTCGCCAATCACTTCTGCAAGCCCCTTGACGCGATAGGGAGACTGATCGAAGACCACAACCTTGGGATAGGCCGCGGCCCAAAGGCTTAGCGCGTCGTGATCCAGATGACAATCCACGCAGGCCAGTCCGTCGCGGGCGAAACTGGTCTGAAAGCTGCGCCAACCGTTTAAGACAGTCTGCCGGTAATGGGGCTCCAGACTGCTCAGCGGCCTGGGGGCGGGTCCGCTTGCCAGGGCAGGAGAGGCCTGTGAACAGGCAACCTGCGTCAATCCCAGGCCAGCCAGCAACACCCAAAGCAGTAGCCTGGGCAGCTCATAGCGGTATGCATGAAGAACAATCCGGTTTGCCATCGGCTTACCCGTTTGCAAGACATAAAAAGAAGTAGAAAGTGCAACAACGCACTGGGGGATGGCCTAAGCCTTCCCCCAGTTTCCCGCTATAGACAAAGGGACATATTTAACCGCCCCGGTAAACAACCAGTCATTCTCCTTGACACTGGCGTGGCAGTTGACACAACCGCCTACCTTGCCGTTCGTACCGTACTTCAGCCAGAACCAGTCGTCACCGTCGGGATTGAAACCCTTCTTCTTGTACATGACGATCATAGCATTCTCCGGGATTGTTCACGACTTGTTGTTAAGCGCCATCATGGCCGCTTTGAACAGTTACAAATTTGCCCCGTCCGGTTCCTAAAGTCCTAGCAATGTCAGTATATCCTTAGCCCCATGCTCGCGTAAAATGGAAGCGACCTCAGCGTGATCATTGATTTCCGCAAGAACTAGAGCCGTCACATTTTCCTTCCCCCGCGAATTTACAGCCGCCCCTTTTGAAATGAGTGCTTTAACAATTTTCGCATGCCCCTTACCGGCAGCAAACATCAGTGCTGTCATCCCCTGATCTGTTGAAAAGTTAACAATCGCGTCTTTTGCTAGGAGTTCCCTTGCTATTTCATAGTGACCAGATTTTGCAGCCAGCATAATGGCCGTCCAGCCCAAATTACTTTGCACATTGACGTCGGCACCACTCGACAAGAGTATTTCAACAATCTCGATACGCCCTGTTTCAGAGCTGGTCATCAGAGCAGAATAACCATAGGTATCAGCAACATCGACAGCGGCACCACGAGACAAGAGTATTTTAACGATCTGACTGAACCCCTTATCAGCACTCTCAATCAGGGGCGTCAAGCCAAAAACATTCGTAACGTTTACTTCTGAGCCATTAGTCAGAAGTAAATTCAGCGTTTTAAAGTCATTATTGCGCGCTGCGATGAACAACGCCGTCTCACCATTTAACGACTTTGCGTTAATGTCTGACCCTTTTGCAATAAGTGCGGAGATGGTTTTGATCTCACTCTTCCCGGTTGCCAGCATCAATGGTGTCAAACTTGCTGCATTTTTCTTTTCGATATGAGACAAAAACAGCTCGACTATCCCCTCACTAAACGCCCTGTCTTTTTTGAGCAATGCATTCTGGAGCCAGTTATCAGTTTCCATTCTTTTGGCTTGACGCTCAAGCGCAAGGGCCAAGGGGGTCTTAATGCCGTAATTGCTTACGGCCATGATATTGGCACCATTCTCAAGCAATGCCCTGGCAATTTCGCTACTTCCATACTCGGCGGCATTGTGAAGCGGTGTTTTTTTAAGCCCATCTGTCGCATTTACGTTGGCACCATGCGTGAGTAGCAGCTTTACGACATCAACGCTACCGCCAGGTACAGACCAGCTGTAACCAGATGCATAATGGAGTGGCGTCGTCCCTGAGCCATTCACCATTGCGCCTTTATTAATCAACAACTCTGCAATTTCTTTAGAGCCACTCGTTGCGGCAGAGTGGAGCGGAGTATCACCCAAAGCATCCGTTGCATGAAGGTTTGCTCCATGGTCAAGTAAGTACTCGGCTATCTCATATCTGCCAGATTTTGCTGCCGTATGTAGTGGTGTAACTTTATGTTCAATGAGTGCATTTATGGCGACTCCACTGGCAAGAATTTGCTGAACTTGAGCCTTGTCATTTTTTTCAACAGCGTCATGAAGTTGCTCGACTTGAGGCGACACAACATTCATTGCCGCACACCCGAAAGAAACAGCCACTGCTGCTAACAGAAAAATTCCCTTAACAATTCTATTCACAACGGTATTCACAACGGACCCCTTGTTAAATTGAATATTTTCGTCATCACCTGATTTTTATCGCATCTCCGTAGCAGTACTCCTGCCCGACGGTTCCGATTTCAGGGCAATAAAGAAGGACTGCATTGCCCCCAACTTCGGCAGTTTTATTAATGATCAGCTCGTGGAGCTTTTCATTGAACTTCCCTGGTCTTATGCCTGCCCAAAAGGACTGTGCCTTTATGGTTGCAATGAACGTATAACTGTTAGGATTTCCAGGAATACCGTGATCCTTCCAATAGACTTTTACTTTCCCCTTATAGGGTGAAAAACGCTTGTCACTTTTGTAAATAATTTTTTCACCTCGAGTGCTGGCACAGGCTATTAGGGTGAAAGTTAAGATCGCGACCATTATAAATCTGAGTAGATAATCCATGTTTCCTCCTTTATCTTGGTTAGCCCAGCGCAGAAGCCGTGATATTATTTAAGTTTAGAATTTCTTCGTTTAACCCTGTCCTTTGCCTCTATGAGTTGAGTTTTACTCATGTTTCTTGAAATAAGGCCGAGGTATCTATTTGCATCAGCAGCTCCTTGTTGAGATGCAAGTTTGAACCACATGTATGCATGGACACTGTCTTTGGAAACACCCAGACCTTTTGTATAAAGAATCCCCAGGTTTATCTGGGATTCCAGATGCCCCTGAGCGGCCGCTTGGGAGTACCAGTGCGCGGCCTGCCTCTGATCTTTATCAAGGCCATTGCCATTAAAATACATGAGACCAAGGTTATGCTGCGCAGGGGCATGCCCCTGCGCAGCGGCAATACGCGTCCACTTCTCCGCCTCAACAAAATCTGCCGGGACACCCAGACCATTCAGATACAACACCCCGATGTTGTGATGTGCTTCGACATGCCCCTGATCAGCAGCTAAACGGTAATATTGCATCGAGGCAACATAGTCCTGCGGGACACCCTTGCCCTCTTCGTGCAGTATTCCAAGATAGTATTGTGCGCTGGCATATCCTTGTTTCGCGGCTTTGGCGTACCATTTGACTGCCGTGGCATAATCGCCCCAGGCATCTTCATGGACCATCCCCAGGTTGTATTGTGCTTCGGCATCGCCCTGGCGAGCAGCCTTTTCAAACCATTTTGCGGCCACGTCGTAGTTCTGAATAACACCTTGGCCAGAAGCATACATAAAGCCCAAATAGTATTGAGCATCAATATTGCCCCGGTCCGCTAGAGGGCGCCAGACTCTTTGGGCGGCAAGGTAGTCCCCTTTTTTATAAAGAGACAAACCATCCTCAAACGGACCTGCGGTAGCTATTGCACACGACAATACACACATGATCAGAGTGAAAAGTAGGATTGCGTAATTCCCTGAAATTTTCATCGCACTCATTGCGCTTCCCCAGTAATTCATTTTCAAAGTTTATCTTCACGCTAATCAAATTCAGACTTCTTTGCTAATCAAGCGAAATTAAATCAACGATGTAAAAAATCATTTATTCAAGCGGATTTCTCGCAAGAACCCTAGTGCCTCTTTTTCTGAAAACCTTTTCTCCAGAGGGAAAGAAACTTCAAACTCCGAAGAGTCTCCCTTCAACATATCGGCAGACCTCTTATTTGCCGCACTTACATCCCGGCCATTTATTGCAATTATTTGTGGATCAAGCCAAAAATATCCATCGCCCCAATCATCCCCCCCATAGGGTTTAATTACTCTTCCATCAGTACGTACAAATTCGAACTCATTGGCACGAATTGAGAGCAAAGACGAGTTTAGGTTCATCACATAAATTCTCAATTCAATAACGGCAGGGCTTCTATCCGCTGTTGGCAACAAACCACTTTTTCGGCGAACGATATTTACAATCATTTGCAATCCGGAATTTTCGCTAATGAATATTGACTTCTCTTTCTTCACGTAACGAGAAGAGCCTTTTTTTATAAAATGATCACTGAAACTCTTGATCCCGTCCTTCCACTCAACACAATACTTTTCATAATGCGATTTTGTTGGGTTAAAGCGTTGCTTATACCTGATGCACTTACCTGTCACGCAACCACCCAACAATAAAGTCGTTATAGTTATGGCAATTATAGGCTTACACACTCTGGCTACCATCTCATGCCACCTCCTAGCGATAGTTATGTCCCCATTTATTCAGCCAGGCACGTGACATCTCTTCAGCCTGTTTCTTTTGTACTGGCGTCATGCCTGCTGCCAATTGCTCCATAGAAACCTCCACTTCGTTCTTTTGCGGTCCCGGTGGCATTTTCTGTGCGGCTGAATAAAACCAGTTATAGGATTTAACCAGATCGATTTGTACTCCCTGGCCACGACCATCGATATGACCCAGTACGACCAGAGACATGACAGCTCCACGTTCGGCAGCTTGTTTAAAATATTTTCGGGCTTTTTTGAAATCCTGCCCCCCATCAAGACCCTGATAATGAATCACTCCAAGAGAATGCAGAGCGCCAGGATGAGGAATCCCGCTATAGGTAGCAAGGTTAAACCATGTTTTGGCCTCTTGAATGTCTTTAGGCCCGCCCAGACCCATTCCCGCCATTGAACCGAGTTTAAACGCAGCCTCGTTATACATGGCATTCGGTTTGGCAGTTAACTTTTTGAAGAGAGCTTTCGCCTTGCCATAATCGCGGATACCTTCCGGCCCGGTGAGATACGCTTCGCCCAAATATCCATCCGCACGGATATCGCCCAGATCCGAGGCTTGTTTAAACCAATGCACAGCCTGCTTAAAGTTTTTCTCGACGCCAATTCCTTGCCAGTACATCTGCGCCAAACTCATCTGGGCAGTTGTATGATTGCCCTGCTCGGCAAGAGGTCGAAAATGGCTGAGTGCAACCTTGTACTGCCCCCTTTGAAACGCCTCTTCTCCACGTTCAATACTGGCAGGTTCAGCGGCAACTTTCACACTGAAGTCACGAATAGCCAGGTCGATTTTTTTAATGGCTTTATCAGACCCTCTCGAAAAAAAGAGACCAAAGTCTCCCAGAGTCACGAGCGATTTCCTGTCCGTGGTTGAAAAAACCTCTTTGTCATCTATCAGACAAACCAATTTGCCTTTCGACTGACGCACAGTCAGGGTACTTTTGTACAAGATTGCATTTTTATAAATACTTGGATGTTCTTTCTCCAGTGCCATCAACGCACCAATGGCAGTCACTTTTTTGGTATTTGGCCCTCTTTTTCTTTTAGCCATTATTTTCATCTGCTCCCCTACCAGGGCGAGGAGCATATCTGCCTTCTGCTTCCTTTGACTCTCATCAATCGGTGAGGTCTTCCAATCGGTACCTTGCCAAGTCCCATTGGTAACCTGACCCACTGAAAACAATCCTGAGATTTCCATCTTGCCATTATTGATTTTGGCAAAAGGTGGGATAACGACAAATTCTGAGAGGTTTTTATTACTTTGCCCATTCCAGTAAATTCCATAACGCCCGGAGTATTTCCCCGAGCTTCTGACCGTGGTACTGATTTCGAATTCCTGTGCATTAGACAAATCGACACCAGTAACGCGCTCTGCATCAAGAAAATTACTAATAAGATATGAAGCTCCTTTATCTGTGGATAGCTCCAGCCAGCCGTTTTCTTTTGTGACTTTAACCCCTTGATCTTGTGCCCGTTGGACCGCAAGCAACGGTTTTTTCCCACCAAACCACTCCACATATTCCACAGCTTTGGAACCCTCTCTCAGAATGGTGTCAGCCGAGAAAGAAGTGGGAGGAATCAGCATAAAAAACATGCCGAGGACAATACAGGCGGGCAAGATGTGCCTTCGATGATGACTCATGGAAACTCCCCTTTTTCCCTATAAATCAAGCGGATAGGCAATTATGCTGCTATTGAAAAGTCGTTCTTTTTTCAGGGTAAAGGTTTTGAACTTTTCACTCTTTTCATACTTATCCGGGTTGAGACCAAGTCCGTGGTGGTAAACAACACCTTTATCAAAGTCAACCAGGTTCCAAAATCCGTATTCCAGATAACTGGGAGAAAAAGCCTGTACTACAGATTTGCCAGTGAGCAAATGTACTAATTTGATCCCATTGAAACTTCCTGCGGAATGTGGTCGATACGCATAGTCCTTACCCGTGGCTTGAGCTAACTGCGCAACAACGATCTCGCGGAGAAATGTGACTTCATTCAGTTGATGCTCGAGACCGCTTTCTTTGTACGCCTTAAGAATCGCTTCTGACGCTTCCCAGGTAGAGGCCGTCATTTTCTGGTAGAGCATAAAATCTGGCGGGCTGATGGAATCAGAATTTGAATATTTACCCGGATTTGCCGCCCTGACCTGGGAACGATATAGAGCAATTTGATTATCAGCAATTCGGCTGCTAAACGTATCAACCTTTTGCTTCTGACTTGCTGAAAGTTTCCTTTTTGCCCGCTTAATGACCTTATCCAGTCCCTTGGTGCTCAGTTCATTGGTAATCGGCGTGATACCGTTGTAGCTGCCAAGCTTGAGGTCTGGCAGAGAGACATCCGAGATGACATACTCGCCAAGATAGATGATTTTATCCCCCCGAAGTCGCAACCCGGCGGGTCCTTTGCTCCCGATCAAAGAAACCACGGAAAAAGGACCAGACTCACCAGTTCGGATGTTAAAGGAGAAAAGCATCATGCCAGAGGCATAATAGATTAGGTCTCCCTGAAGCAGCATATTACTAAGTGGAACTGCTAGCCCCGCTCGTTGCCAGAGAATTTTCTCAAGGTCAGACGATAAGGCAACCAGAGAAGATTCACCCGTAGATTTTTGGCCCAGAATGTAAAATTGACCAAGAGAAATAATTGCAGAAAAGTGTACGGTCTCATCTAATCCGTGTTTTATCAGGGTGGCCCCTGAGGCCGGATTCAAGACCTGTAAACTATTGGTTGAATCGATTAGAATAAGTCTGTCGCCCGCAACTTTCATTGTGGGGGAAACCTGTGCAATTTTGAGATCTTTACGTTGCCATAGAGGACGACCATCGGCCAAAGAAAGGCATTCAAGCCCCTGATAGGGGCTGAAGAGGGTCTGATTGTGGATGAGAGGAGCAAGCATCCACAGATTCTTTTGATCTGACTTCCAGCTTCGCTCCCAAAGAGATTGTCCCGATTCGATATTGATCGAACGAATGGTGATTTTACCTTTTTTATGCTGGGTAGTCGCGACAAGCACTCCCCGTGATGCTTCCACTTTAAGATCAACCAGATGACCTTTCAAAGGCAAAAACCAAACCTCTTTTCCCGAACTTTGTTTCAAGGCCAGAATTCCAACTTTACCTTTTTGTTTCTGAGTAATTTTGTAGAGCAAATATCCCCTGTCGTTCGCCAGAAAAGAGTATTTGCCTCGGTGTTTCTTCCGCTCATAACGCCAGACAACCTGCCCGGTACGGGTATCGAGCAGAGTTAAGTCCATATTTGTAAAATCCCGATCATACTTGCGCAGACCAACCAGTAAACGATCATCAGTCAGTAATCGCATTTCATCGGGCAGTCCAGGCCCCACACCGGTCTGCCAAAGCGGCTCGACAGTCTTCTTGGCCTGAACGCGGATCTCATCGTTGGTGACAAAGAGTTCTGGTTCAGCAGCGAAAGAAAAAATGCATGTCCCTAGAATCAGGATCAGTGTCGCTAACCACGAAGCCAGATGCATAAGACTGTCCTATTCAAAAGTACGGAGAATATATAAAAAATCCCCAAACACGTTCATTGTCCAGATAGGATTGGCCGCTACGATCTCATACTTGGTATTGAAACCCATCCCACCTTTCCAACCCCCATAAATGTTCCAATCGATTGGTTTGCCTTCAACTATCGTTTGTCCTTTGTATTTTCGGAAGGCTGGTTTGAGGGTGCCGGGAACATCCGTCAGCTCCTTCGGTGTGGTGACGGCCTCACTGTCCGGCCACATATCATCAATCGAATTTTCGGTACTCTCTTCCAGAAATTTCAGGCCATTGGTACCTCCGCCCACCATCCCTTTGAGGCTTGTAATCAGCATGACAGCGCCACCCTCTCGCTCAAACACGGCGATTTTAGATCCGTTCGCCATAAGCTTCAATAAGGTGCTGTTTTCGTCTAGCTCAAAATCTTTTTTCAACGTCCACCCAGGTGGCAGCATGAATTTCATCCCATCTTTTTCATAGGCTTGAGATCCCACAACCTGGTACCCTTCGGTTCCTGTGTAGGCGGGGTATTTGGACATGGTACAACCGCTGGAGAACAAAAATATCGTGCTGGCAAGAAATAGAATCCCGCGATTTAACAATTTACTGATTAGCTTTCCAGGTGTGTTGACTTGCATTGGTTGCCTCCTCTTCCTTGTGAAGTAGAAATTTTATGAGACGGAACTTTTTAGTTTTTGACAGGTTTGCGATGCAAGTAATTTGCGAAACCATCAAGAGCCTCAAATCGCAATCTCTCCAGCAACTCATTCTGATCCGCATCGCAACCTGAGTATTCGCAGGAAAAACTGACCACGCCATACCGACCAGCAACTATGAGCATGAACGCCTTTTCGCTCTTGGCCGCCCGCACACCCATATACCCAGCATGGGTAAAAGGCCGTATTCCGTTGTCGAGTATTTGTTTCTGGCTGGCTTTTTGTTTTTCTTTTAAGGGGATTGGTTTTCCATCTTTGATTTCACTATAGCCATGAGTCATCCAGACCAGACCGACTGATTCAATATCTTCTGAATCGATCGACATATCAATCTTGCCTAAGGTTCCTTGATAGGTGCGTGACAGGTAATAGCGAACTTCAGGAGGCAACGGGGCTTGCCCATTGAGAGAAGAACTGAGCCTCTCCATCTGCTCCAGACCACTTTTCTGTGCAAAGGTTTTTAGCTCTTTCAACTTCATTGCGGAAACTTCAAACCCTTTTAGCGGCTTGGGGAAAAGCGCTTGCAGAGCAGTTGAATTCCACTGAGCCTGTTTCTGTCCCGCTACACGACCCTCAGTAACAATACCGACGCCTGTAACGATCAACACAAGAAACAGAAGTCTGGCAAATACGTAACTCATTTGACACATCACATCACCTTTTTATTATGGCGTATGTTCCGATCTCACTGTTTGATGCTCCACACTCTCACTTGTTCGCGGAGATGACGTCACGGCCCTCGCAATAGCTGTTTACCCTGCGCGAGACACCAGATGAGATCAAGTTCCAACTCAGCTGGTCCGACCAGATGGTTTCGCCAGTAAATTTTAAAGCGTCCGACGTGAGCGTACCGGTTGTGGCGTCACTCTGGGTGCAACTGATCGGTTCACAACTGTTGGGAGGAAGACAGCTACGATCGTTCAGCGTATTCACAATATCGTTAAAAAAGTCAGTACAGTATTGCCCAGTTGAAGAGGTGATCGTACCGCTGTCGATCTGATAAGGGAGTTGGTTGCTAGCGTTACGTACCGTGTGAAAGTTAGTGATGGACCAGTTCACCTGTCCGTAGTTCGAGTCGTAAACCGACAATGTATCACCTATCTGAGTCACCGGGAGCACACTGAACATGGCGGGGCGGTTATCCTCAGTACAGGTGACTGTCCGTTGTAGATTCACAAACCAGTTGCCGGATAGATCGCGCACGTTTAATATCGCCTGTCCGTCATCTACGCAATGAGTAGTGTCTTTAACCTTGACCAGATATGTACCTGCAACTGAAATTGTGCCACCTCCACTTTGCGGGCCGATTGAACTGGCAACAGAAGTGATGGCCCACTGAGGAGCTGGCACGTCTACCGGCACGTTATTCGCGTCATACCCCTGAACTTGAAACTGAAAGGGTGCTCCAGACAGCGCGGTGATGTTGCCGGGACTCACCTCCAGGCGTACCGGTTCACCCGGAGACAAAAGTGCGAAACCGCCACAGAACTCATTATAGGCAGGAATGGCTAAGGGTGCCCCTCGGTAGGTCTCTATTCGTGTTGCGCGTTTGAGCCATTGGAAATAGATCTTCATTTTTTCAATCTTGATACATGCATCCGTAGCGTTGACACATTCCTGGTCGAGTTGATTTATTGCAGTTTCAATCGCTGTCGCCATAATATTCAATCCGTCCATTCGGCGACTATCGAATGGAGTTATATCGTCAAAAAACCACTGTAAAGCTGCATACCAGTTCATCAGTTCAGGGAAGGCTTGGTCCAATTGAGCAAGCGTTGTCGCTAACAGCAACCGTGGGCGCAGGACCTGATCGTAAAAGTTAAAATAAAGCGCGGCGATCCGATTCATTATTTCCTGGGAAATCTGATCGTCTCCCAACCATTGCCCGGCTTCAGCCTCTGTAAGAATTCCCGCAGACTGCTCAGCAAGGTTGTCCAATGAGCCTGAAAGTCCGGTTGATGTTGGGATATCGGCAGAACTCCCCGTAGCGATCCCGGCAGTACTGAAATGATTCAACCGCAGGGTCACCTGATTACCGACCACGTCAGAGGGAAGCAAGGGTAAAAAGGTCAGATTGGAGCCATCGCCACTGAAGGTAAAAGCCAGCAATTGTTTTCGATTGAATCCTTCAGGCACATCAAAGGTCAAAGTCAACGGGTTGTCGAATTGGGTGGCATCCGGACCCACCTTGGCGGCGGCCACCAGGCGACCACTGACCGGCAATCCAAGCATTTCGTTCACCGGTGTGACAGTCACAGACAGGGGAGACTGGGCGGAGTGTGCCTCTGGTGGGATGACCAGACGATAACTGGTTCCATCCGCGCCTTTTGCAGTGACTTCTCCTCCGTTGGTTCCCACGAGCACCCCGGTAGAATTTAGGGTATCGCGCCCTTCAGTGACTCCTGCAATGGGGTTGACAAGCGGAGCCATTTGCCCACGCAGCAAACCGGTGGGTACCTCGGTGGTCGCAAAATTCAGAAAAAAACCACCGGTTCCGGCCCGTAAAGCGTCCGCTTCAGCGTCTGTCACAAATATTGAGCCGAAATGGATGCTGCCTCGTTGACTACTCGCCGTAAAACCACGCATTGGGTCGAGGGTGATCCCTTGCAGCGTGATATGGGAGGGATTACCGGCCACACCGAATTCACCACGCTGAAGCTTGATCTCCTCCACCAGATCACTCACCCCACCGGACGTGAGCCCTTCAACCAACACGGAATAGGTGAGCAGGTTGCCCGCTAACCGAATTTCGGCCGCGCCGTGTTCCAGCCGCCCAACCAGAGATATAGGTGGCAACACTACCTCGCCCGGAGACAGTGTGAATGCTGCTGAATAATCAACTGTGGTCTGTGTCCCGACTTGGGATATGAGAGAAGCCCCCTCGGCAATATCCAGTAGACCCAGGCGGCCAAAATTATCGACCCCACACTGATCAAAGAAATAGCCACCAAGGGTGGTGACAAGTCCCCCCGCCTTTTCTTCTGTCCGCCCCGCCAGAGCACGGTAGGTCACGTAGAAGGAGCATGTAGAATCGACGGCGACCAACTGTCCACCCTCCAGTGAACCATCATCACTGACGAGGCTAAAGGCTGAAGTCTGTCCTACGAGGTCGAAACGCCCGACCTTCAGCACTGCACCTTGTCCCCGACGTGGGTCAGCTGTATCGAACAGCAAAGTACCGGCAGAAAAAGAAAACTCGGAACCGGCCATACGGCCGTTAACGTTTTGCACAAAAGCAGGGTCAAGCACCGACGGGCCTGCTTGTTGACCGTCACCACCACCGCCTCCGCCACAACCTGCCATGAACAAGAATGAAATAAACAGAAACATCGATTGGTTGAAATAAAATTTCATAACAGATCTCCCTTGATGCCGTTTTATCAAACTTAAGGGATGCTATTTCAGTCTGCAGGATACCTGGAGTGAAAGATTAATGTTCGTTCAATTATGAGGAATTAGCAACGAACAGGTTGAATTCTCCTGCGACTCAGATTAATTGATCCACATTCACTTTTCGGTTTTGCGACGGGTCGCACTTGCCGCATGGGCGACCCGTCGCAATACTTGGTATCTAAATCATGGGCAGAAGGGGGAACCGGCCCAATTCCCTTGGGGCAGGTAATCGCTGGCCATCACTGTAAAAGTTCCACTAGTGTGACCTGCAATTATAATTGCGCGCCACTTATACGCCGTACTCACCCCATCACAAGCTGAAACTTGTGTCATTCGTTTGGTCCATTCGTCATTAAAAGCATCATATTCCCACCAGCCATTTTGCAGATAAACGTAATAATCGCCAGAAGAAAAGGTACTTACATCAAACTCCCAGAAATTTGTTGTCTGGTTTAAAAGAGGATCGATTACATACGATACAGCGTTCGAGCTTGTCGATGCCGTGTCAACGGGCCAAAGTTTTTCGTTAACTGTAGAATTTACCACCGATGCCTGGGTCGCACCAATACGGACCCGAATGATCTTGTTCATTTTGCCCCAATCGGCAGGGCCATAAGGACCAGTGTAAGTTTGGTGGTCCAGATCGTTGACGACCCGCAGAATTGGTGCAGTGGCTGTAGTGGTGAAAGAAGCTCCTATTGCCCCAGAAACCCCATTGTTGTTTACGGCGCGAACAAAGCGACTATATGAAGTTCCAGGTGACAGGCCACTGAAGATATAACCTGTGCTGTTGGCACTGAGTGTTGCTGTTAATGTGAAGCTAAGACTAGCGCAGACCAATCTTCCAGTCGCCCTGTCTACAGTTGGGCTCCGACAGGTACCAACCTGATAGCTGGTTTCGTCAGTACTGTCAGTCCAGACAAGAAGTGCACTCTGACTGGTAATATTCTGGATTGATACATTGGTTGGATCAGCAGGAACTGCTAGCAGCGCATCTGTTGTCCCGCTAGACATATTGGAAAATCCTGAAACCCCATTAGCATTATATGCATTGATCTTGAAATAGTAAGTTGTGTTCGGAGTCAGGCCTGTGGCGGCCCCACTAGTCCCTGGAGTTGAAACCTGAGTCGCCAAAGTGAAAGTACCGACTGCGCTGGTTGATTGATAAATATTAAACCCAGTTTCATTACTGGAATTGTCTGTCCAGCTCAAGGTAATACTGGTGCTGGTCTTGCTGGAAATTACCAGTGAAGTCGGTGCTGTTGGTGTCATGGGTAACGAGTCAGTTGTGGCATTCGCCGTATTGGTGAACCCTGACGCTCCGTTCGCGTTATACGCCGCAACCTTGAAATAATATGTGGTACTCGGTGACAAGTCAGTGACCGAGGCACTGGATGTCGTTATCCCGACCTGACTATCCAGGGTAAAGGGGCCTGACACACTGGTCGACTTATAAATGTTGAACCCGGTCTCATTGTTGGAGTTGACCGTCCAGGCAAGATTGACAGTTGAACTTGTTAAGGAAGAAATACTCAGTGCCGTTGGCGCCGCCGGAACCGGTTGATTCGAGAGGGTTGTAAACGCAACGCCGATGTTATTGGAATTTCCAACAGCATTATATGCCAGAAGGAAGTAATGATAGTCCGTTGCCGGGTTCAAACGGCTAAAGGTGTACGAAGTCAAATTGGGTGGCAATTGCGTGATCGTTATAAAACCATTGTCACAGGAATCAGGCGACGATGAAATACTCCCCGCACAAGTCCCTATTTTATAACCCGTCTCGTTGGTCGAATTGTCTGCCCAGCTCAGCCGTGCACTGTCTATGGTAATATTGCTTACAACCAAGTTCGTTGGTGCCGCAGGTACTGTCGGAACACTGAGTGTTGAGGAAGTGATGCTCACTTCGTCTGTTAGCGAGTGTGTTCCCTGATTGTCTTTTACCGTGAGGCGGAGGACATAGGTTCCGTCTTCATCCGGGGTGAATGAGGGAGATGAGCTGCTGCCATTCTGGAGCACAGCCGAACTGCCTGTTGGTCTTTGCGTCATTACCCACGAATAATCAATTGCTCCACCTTCAGGATCACTGGACCCGCCGCCATTCAGAGTTACTAAGGTTCCCGTTTCAACGCTTGTCTGATCTGGACCAGCATTGGCAACCGGTGGCTGGTTAACTCGGGTGCCAGCGATATTGGTAACACCACTGCAACTTCTGGTACCATCACTCCAAGTCCATGAGGCTGGGCCAGACAAAGATCCGCCATTTGGCGCAATGGTCAAACTCATGTCCGTGATGGTAATTGTGCCACCGTCTTTAGGAAAGCTACCGGTCCAAGAGATTCCGTCACCAGAAATGTTGCCGATAAACGGATTGCCGACATCGTCAACAACAGTGATTGCACAGCTATTTTGACTAACTGTATAATTAAAATATTCATCAAAAACACCAGTGCCACAATCTGTGCCATTTACGGTTTCCTGTGTACTCCAGTCACCGGCAGCGTTGACACATGATGTTGAAACTGGAGTTGTCGATGACCCTCCAGCATCCCCACCACCTCCACCTCCACCTCCACAACCAGCCAGGGCCAGAAAAATTAAAAGTGAAGTTATCCAACAAATAGATTTAAAGCGCATGGCAAGCCTCCTTTACTCAGTTGTTGCTTCTACACTGAGTAGACCAGAGACAACTTACGGATTACTTTCCAATTGGGCTAAGTAAGTGGAATTTAACAAAATACATGGCAAGAAAGTGGTGATTCAGGATGGGCAGAGCTTCTTGAATAGGTGTTTTGTTTCAGCTGTGGGCACGGTTTCAACCAAGCGCTCAAGTTGATCTTGACAACGCTTGAAGGTATCGCGAACGCCATCTGTATAGCCAATTTGTCCATAACAATACATCTGGTTGCGATAAAAAGGTTCGTGCACGGGCAGTCGTTCGAGGCCTCGTTCAAAAATTTCAATTGCCTTGTCCCAATCAAGGATCTCTTCAGCCAATTTAGCCCGAGCTATAATTGTCAGGATGTATCGTCTTGAGAGTTGTTCTGTGTATGACAGCAGGGACGGATCGTCAACGTGGCCACCACCGAATGGTCCCTGATAAAGGGTAATGGCCTTATCCAGAGCAGCATGTTGATGTTCGGAGTTGTTAAGCGAAGAATTCTTCCTGGATGCAGATTTTGATAGTTCCATAAAATTCCATGCATCAACCCAACAGACATCCCGGTTGAGGTGTAGCTTTCCTTGTTTTGTCGTCAGGGATTTGTCCTCGCCCAGCCGTTGGCGCAGGCGATGGAGTGCGATGGAATAAACGTTATAAGCACTTTTTCTTTCACGCTCAGGCGCGAGTGCTTCGACGGCCTGATCGATTTTCAGACCTTTAGGGCCAGCAGCGATCAAAAGCTTCAAGAGGTCCCAGGGCCGATTCTCCTGTTTACGTGAACGAGGAATATCGGCGCCATCGATCTCGATTTTAAACCGGCCCAGAGTATGTATTCTGATCGGCCAGGGCCAGTTGAGAGGGGTGGATGCAGCATCTGGTGGGGCAAGGTCGCGCTTTCTTATCAGAGACTGGACATAGTCAACTTCAATCTCCTGCTCCAGCGCCCGGGCGCAAATCGTCTGCATCATTTCATTGTTCCAGCCCGGAAAGTTCCCGTACTGATGCCGCGCCGCCCTCTTCAAAGCTTTGCTCAAGACGTGGTCAGCCGCAGTTTCATCTCCATTTGTCAGATCATTCCAGGCTTGAAAGAGGTCCGCCAAAAACGTCATGCTTTCAATCCCGAAGGTATGACTTCTCGCTTTTTCCAACCAGTCCCGGAACTGGTCAACTGCGCCCAGCTCAAATTCAATCCGGGCTCGATGCAGACTGATAATGGCGCTAAAAAATGGACTGCCGGCTTTCTCAGCCAGTTGCCAGGATAGCTGGGCATGTTCTCTAGCGGCTGAATAATCCTTCTGATGGGAGTGGAAGAGGGAGTGTAAGTAATTTTGAAACGATTTTTCCAAAATCGAAGCGGTGTCAAAGCCTTTTGTTTTTGCTCGATAGTGCGCAATTGACGAGTTGTCATTATGACACAAGGCACTGGCTAGCCCCTGCGCGTAAATGCGCTGGTCAAAAATAGTGACACCGCTTTGATTCTGAATCTCTGTCGCTTGTTCCACGGTTCTCAGACAGGCCTGATGGTCGCCAAGCAGGTACTCATAGATCGATTGCATACACAACCAGTAGATTCTGGCCATCGGCGGCAGGTCGGTGTCATCGCAGTCGGCGGCGATATTCTCCAAAATCAGCCCGGCCAGCTGAAAGTCGCCCAAAAAACTATGGTAGTAAAGCAGGTCACCGCCTGCGAACAGGCGAAATATCTTATCGTTGCTTAAGAAAACCATCTGCTTAAGTCGATCCGACCAATCCGGCAGGTCAGAGCGGTCCGGTTTTCGCCACAGGAGGATTTTGAAAATACCGAGCACCACCCGGGCTTCGATTTGCGGAGGTAAATCAGGAGGATTGACCATCAAATCATCAAATTTTTCGATCCAGGGGTCGACGTCCAGAAAGCTGCTCCAGGCAAACACGTAGGAATCGATGATTCCGGTCCAAGCCATCAGGCTAGACACCCTGTCTTCGGCAACAGAAAAAAGCCTGAATGAATTACAGAAATATTCACGGGCCTGAAACGGATTGATGGCTAGTTGACATTGTCCAAACCAGAAGTTCGGCCAGGGGTCATTTTGGAGGTTTTCCTCAGGGATTGCCTTTAACCAGTGAAGGAGAGTACTGAGACGTCCCTGTTTGAGCATCGGCTCGGCGTGGTGAAGGATAAGTTTTTTGAGCTGCT
>JAJRQB010000099.1 GCA_024280485.1 Deltaproteobacteria bacterium | reverse complement strand
TTCAGTAGAGTCTTGATCAGCATTGCCTTTTCTTTTGGATTGGGTTTGATAGTTTCTGGAAAAACCATCCTACCCATCCGGGAAAGGCAATGCTCTATTTTTTACCGACCTCTACCCACAGATTCTGCGGAAGAGGCAGTTTTTTCTTGGGTTTCTACGAGGGTTGCTTCTGAAAGGACTTGCTTGATGCGCTCTTTTAGGTCTGGTTTTGGGGGTTGAGCTGGGGTGTGTGGGCGGTAGTCGTCGAGTTGGATGACTTGGGCGGTTGGCATGGCTTTTCTCCTATTGTGAAGATTGAGCCCTCTTTGCGCTCTCAAACGCAAAGAAGGCGACCGTGCGGGTTGAGAGACCGGCCAATAGGAACCGGCGGGCACGAGGCCCCCCACACGGCCGCCCAGATAAAACGGAGCTTGGCCATGCTGTGGATACAAAAAGACCGCCAGTAGTGAAATAGTGACGGTGTATTCGTCTATTGGTTTCGGGCTTTCAAACCCGGTTGTCGATTTTGCGGCAACGTGTGAAGCGCAGCGCAAGGGGAGGGATGTCAAATGGAATTGTCTTGGTTGGATAGGCGCAGCAAGTTGCGAGTTTTTAGCTTTCCTCATCAGAGCGACAGAAGCCGAGTTTTAGTAGATATTCTTTGCCGTATTTAGCGGCAAGCCTATCAATGAATTTTGGCTCAATATCTTTTGCGAAAGCCAGCAAACCCTGTAATTGGTACACCTCAGCGGGAGATAATTTGCCGTTTTTAAAGTAATGAACTTTTACGGAGATATCTCTCTTCCTGTCTCTACCCAAGGAGAGTTGATCGTCATTGTTTAGGACAACGCCTGTAATTCTTCTACTTCCTGCTTTTGAAAGAAAAAGAGTTTTATCATCATTTAGTTCAAGTCTCGGGTATATTATATTCCTAAGAAGATCCTTTATGAACTCATAAACATCGCGTGTATTTTCTTTCTTGAAGAAATACACATATCGTCGGCATATCTTGTGTATTTCATTCTATTATCTATACAGTATTTATTAACCTCTTCATCAAAATCATACATAACTGTATTAGAAACTATAGGTGAAGATGGCGCTCCAATTATAAGATTAAGTTCAGACTTTCTAGTTTCTTTCCAAAACAAAATGTTTGCGATGAACTTGAGCTCATCCTTGGATAGCTTATTATCACTATACTTATTGAAGTGCCCAATGAAGTCACGAGGGACTATTGATGGAAAGAATTTATGGAAATCTAACTTAAGTATATATGGGTTGTTAGCATGAACGAGGGCATTGCTTTTTATGCTAGAACCCTTTGCGTAGGCAGTAGCGCATTCATGAATTGGCAACCCATGTAATAAGTTTTCAACGATCCATCTTTGTAAAAGCTTCACTTCTTTTGC
This sequence comes from Deltaproteobacteria bacterium, assembly GCA_024280485.1. Lineage (GTDB taxonomy): Bacteria > Desulfobacterota > Desulfuromonadia > Desulfuromonadales > Geopsychrobacteraceae > Geopsychrobacter. The sequence continues at coordinate 8,027 of JAJRQB010000099.1, read as the reverse complement.
GGGTTGGCCAACTGTCCTGAATTCACCTTTTTTCTTTTTTGGTATTTGATATTTCTTATATCTATAGTAGGCAGATTTTCCAATTATCAATATATCGTATGATGTGAGACCAGTATCTTTAGATATTTTATTACAGATCTCAAGGAGTGATATATCATAAAAGTTCATAAAGAGGCCCCCGTGATAATTTTAAACCTTTTTACGTCCGTCGAATCTTCTGATGCTTTAATATAGGCAACCATTCCAAATTTAATTTTCTGCCGGTCGCGCATTCGAGCACTGTCGTTATGCTTATAGCTTAGAAAGCTTACGTCGTTATAATTCTCATTTATTACATAAAATGTATCACCATGGATTACTTCCTTTAAAAGACCAGTCTTGGATAACATAAACAAGTACCCGATCAGGTCTGCCTTTTTTAAGTCAACATCTGCGTAGTAGCAAATGTCCCAAATTTCATTCATGCGCAAGGCGGGAAACAAACTAACTAGGGGTAGATTCAACTTCAAAGTGCACCACTTGAGCTAAGAGTAGAACATGACAGGGCTTCTGGTATTCTGGGAAGTACGACCAACTCAGAGCCAGAAGGGATCCTGTCATGCCCTACCAACATCTTAGCGAAAAAGAACGCTATGTCATCAGCCATTTACAATATGATTACAGCATCCGGGAAATTGCTCGGCGACTTGGCCGTAGTCACAGCACTATCAGTAGAGAGTTCAAACGAGCCAAAGCCAGGCATCCGTGGACAACATATCATTACAGCTGGACGCAACCATTAGCTTTTGAGCGCAACCAGCAACCTCGGCATTTCAGACGGCAAAATAATCAGCGGCTGGTAGCTTATGTCGCATCCAAGCTCAGGCAAGAATGGTCGCCAGAGGAGATTGCAAACAGAATCCGTATAGACTATCCAAAAGATGATCGCATGCGAATCAGCCACGAAACCATTTATCGCTGGCTCTATCTTGAAAGCAGCGTCGACGGGACCCTATATAGGCAACTACGCCGTCAACATAAAAAACAGCGAAAGCAGCGTAGGTACGGCGCAGGGCGTCGTTTCCGGGCTGGTCGAGTCAGTATTGATCAGCGGCCGAAAGTGGTTGCAACACGGCAAAGATTTGGCGACTGGGAGGGCGACACGATTCAAGGAAAGCTGGGTACCGGTTGTGTCGCAACAATGGTTGAACGCAAAAGTCGCTACCTTGTAGCAGCGAAACTCGAAGACAAAAAAGCAGCAACACTGACAGAAAAATGTATCAAAGCTTTTGGCCCCATTCCCCGGAGGATGCGGCAAACGTTGACCTTGGACAATGGCTCTGAATTCGCGAATTTCAAAGAACTTGGGAAGAGAACACGCCTGACAGTTTACTTCGCTGATCCTTACGCTGCATGGCAGCGGGGAGCCAACGAAAATACCAACGGTTTATTGCGACAGTATTTTCAAAAAGGGATCGACTTTCGCAAAGTCAACGAGGATGCTGTTGCAGAAGCCGTCAGACGGTTAAATAACCGGCCCCGGAAATGTCTCGGATACCGGACACCCCATGAAGTGTTTTGGCCCGTAGCGCGTGGTGCACTTGCAATGTGAATTCACCCCCTGACCGACGAGCCACTTATGTAAACTGCCCTACAGGCCTTCTTTTATTTGATTGAGTGCTGTGACTAGCCTTGATCTCGTATATTTTTTTAAGTCGTCTGAGTTGTTAATAGAATCAAGTTGTTTTTCCAGGGAGCTGCTTGAAACAGTAGCCTTATCTAGGCTGTCCTTTATGAACGACTCATTATCTTGAAGTGACTTGATTCGTTCTCTCAAATAATCGCTTTCTTGAATGTGGGATTCTATTTCTTTTCTATGTTCTTCCTTTGTATGAAATATTTTATTCATAATTTCTGTAGACTGTTCTTTTGTTAAAAGAATTCCACCATCAATTTTTTGCCGCAATTTTGTTTTAAGAGCAGATGACCAGTGCCACCAATAGAACGGGCCCAATGATATCATTGGGTAGAGGATTAGAATTACAATGGTTGAGTAAAGTGGATAGTAAATATATGTATTTTGATCAACTAGGTAATTAGTGCTGATAAAATCAATACGATCTTTGATCGGCGCTTCACCCCAAATCAATATTAAAGGAGCTTTCCAGTTGAATGTTAGCCACGACAATAAGAACACACCAGCCATAGGACTGGTAACACGTTCATACATGGTTAGCTTTAATGAATCGGCAAGATCTCTAATCATAATTTCCTAAGCATTACAGGAATATCAGTTTTGGGCACGTGTGTAATCAGCCAACAAAACAAGGAATGTTCCGGCCAAGGTGAGTTCAGATCTGTCCCCAGAAATAAAAAACCACTCGAATGAATGCTTGCCTGCAATCATATGAACGGCTGCCTGCGGCATTTTCCCCACCTCTTTAATTGATTATTATTCCTTATATCAATTACCCCATACAAACAGCAACTACTTCCTGCGCCCTAGTCGATCCCCCTGGTGAAAGTTCGGGAGGATAGGGAGGATCAAACAGCAATCCTCCCGCCTATCCTCCAATCCATAACCTACTTCTTTTATTATCTTTTTTCTCTTTTTGGGAGGATAGGAGGATAAAAGGTAAAGAAATAAAAAAACAGAAAATGAAGCCCTATAAAGTATGTGCCTATATATACGTGTAAAGCCGTATAAGGCCTTTAATCCTCCCATCCTCCCGAGCTTTCACAAGTTCCCCTGACATTGTTTTTGCCAAGCCATACCCTCCTTCACACGACCTGAAACTGATCGACGGAAAAAGGTTGTTCATGGTGTCCATGAGACAGCAGCAAAAAATAGCCGCTGAGGCGGTTCTCGAACAAGGAGATTGATTATGAATCTTGGCAGAAATGAATCAAATCGTTTTATGAGTATTTCAGAGGCTATGGAGAAAATGGGCGGCGTATCGCGGGCGACCTTTTTCCGGCTTCGTCAGAATCCAAACTTCCCAAAAGGTTTTCAGGTTTCCCCTGGTCGGATTCTTTTTTCAGAGTCAGAGCTTGAGGCCTTCATCGTTAGCCAGCGAGTAGGCCTTAGCCGTCGTGACTGAAACCGCAACCATAGAGATCCGCCGACAGGTCGAGGCGCGGGTGAATCTGGAAACTTCGGAAATGGGCGATCTGCCTAAGTCCGAACCAGAGGCAATATCTTCTTCTTTCACCCAAGAACGTCTTCAGGAAAACGAGCTTGGCGATGGTGGCTTATTTGCCCGAATCCAGAGAGGTCAGTTCGTATTTGATGCGACGGCCGGTGAATGGTTGGTGTGGCGGGGTCACTATAGGGAGCGGGACTTTAGGGGCGAGGTTCTGGCTGCAGTCGAGCAGGTAGTGGGTCATTACTTGGGTGAGGCTAAGGGCCTGGGGCGGCAGTTGGCTGCGTCGAAGGATGAAGCTCAGGCGGAATTGTTGAAGGCTCAGATGAAACGCATTGGCCGCAGGATCGACCGGCTGCGGACAGTGAAGGGCCGTCGTGCTTGTTTAGAGTTTGCCACGACGCTTGCCGAGGGTGCTTTGGTGATCACTGGGGAACAGCTGGATGCGAATCCCTGGTTGTTGGCTTTTTCGAATGGTGTTGTTGATTTCAGGGTAGGGCAATTGAGGGATGGCCAGCCAAATGAGTATATCACCAAGGCGTCACCATTCCCCTTTCTGGAGGATTGTAGCGACTATCTGACGACCGGCAACAATTCTCCATGCCCGATATTGGAGGGTTTTGTCCTTGAGATTGTGTGCGGTGATCAGGCCAAGGCGGATTATGTGCGGCGGGCTTTCTGGAGGAGAAGTGCAATCTGGGTGAGGGGCTGGATACCACGGCGAAGGCTGTCTATGCAGCTTATAAGGAGTGGTTTATTGCCAACATTGCCGACAAGGCTCCGAGTCAGAAACGCTTTGGCAAAATGCTGGGCCGCAGGTTAGAGAAGGATTCGAATGGACCGGGTAAGACGATTAGATATTTGGGTTTAGACTTGAGGGATAGCTTTTAAGTCAGGGCTATTCATTGTCAAAATAACTGAATTAATAGTCATAAGGATTTGAAATGAGAAGACAAGAAAAACAGCAGATAACAACAATGGGCGAGGTTTTTATCAGGGCTCTCAACGCTGCGACCGGGCACTCAAAAAGCAAATTACGAGCGGTCCTAAAAGCGGCTGAAGCTCAATTGCCCCCAGGGAGCTTAGCCGGTTGTCGGGAAAAAATTTCAAAGGAAGATGCTGACAGGTTGGCTGAACAACTGTGTCGAGATAAGTCTGTGATTCGGAACTGGTTTACTGAAGGCTATGTCGAATCGATTCGTCTACACTGAGAAAGAATGATTGCCATGGCTGAGAAGATCTCCCTCGCCCACCCTCTGAAGATCAGGCGGCGGACCAAATGAATATTGTTGAGTTGGCTTTGATGCTGCCACAAGTCAGCCCGGTGAGGTGCTGGTGGCCATTGATCCGCAGTTTGACCGTCCGGATCCACTCAAATAAAAAATGGGTCCTTCCTGGCAGTTGGTCCCATGCGGAGAGCAAGCGCCCGGGTTTTGAATCCACTTAAAATTACAAATCACCTTAAAATATTAAATGCTAAAGGTTTCTTTTGCCGATGACAGTCTAATCGTGAAAAGGGTTGATTATGCAGACAACAATAACAAAACCAGTTGGGCATAGAAAACAGCAAGAAATTATTCTTTCAACTCTAAGGTCCCTTCCAGATCTTCTTGACCCAGAGATGTGTAAGACCTGGTTACTTTCGAAATTTCATCCAGAAGGACCAGCCTGTAATGTTTGTGGATCTCAGCTTAGTGAGAAATGTGCCGCTAGTTTTCGGAAGCTGAGCCGGGTTCATTGCGCTGCTTGCGGTCACCAGTTTAATGCCTGGACCGGGACCCTTCTTCAGGGATCGCAGATTTCTCCTGTCGACTTCATGTTGATCCGGGTGGCCTTAGCTGCAGGGTTAGGAGGCGTAGGGATGATACAATTGACCGGAAGGACGCGGCAGTTTGTAACCACCTGGCCACATAAAATTCAGCAATTCAATGAGACCTATGGAGAGGCCAGTGGGGAGCAAAATGGACCGTTTTCCCCCCTTTGAGATCCGGGAGGATAGGGTGAGGATCATCCCCGTATCCTCCCATTTGTAACTAGCTGAATTTAATAGATAATCCTGAGATTCGGGAGAATTGGATGATTATTGGCTATATACAGCGTTACACGTATATATACACACGTACTTTAGGGGGCTTTGTTTTCTGTTTTTTTATTTCTTTACCTTTTATCCTCCTATCCTCCCTAAAAAGAGAAAAGAATTGTAATAATAGTAAGTTACAATCGGGAGGATGCACGGGAGGATACCTGTTCAATCCTCCCTATCCTCCCGACCGAAAAGCCCTTCCCGGACGTTCGGATGATGGCCGGAATCATTGCGGGGGAGGGGCATGTTTTGACAATTCTTGATCTCTATTCCCAACGAAAACTTGAGGCCCGCAGGGTCAGCAGCAATAAGGGCGGCGAGTATCATGGCCCTTGTCCTGGTTGTGACGGGGTGGATCGTTTTCACCTCTGGCCAGAACAGGGCGAGCATGGAACCTACTGGTGCCGGCAGTGCGGCAAGGCGGGGGATGCTATCCAGTTTCTCAGGGACTTCGAGGGGCTGAGTTTCAAGGCGGCCTGTGCTGCTATGGGGCGGGAGCTTGACCAGGAGCGACCTGCTACGATGCCACGCCATCGAGAAAAGATCTGGCAGCCGCTACCGACAAATTCCCCTGGAGATCGATGGCAAGAGAAAGCAGCGAAGCTGGTTGACTGGTCGCACAAGCATCTTTTGACCAGTCCGGAGCATTTGCAATGGTTGGCTGCTCGTGGCATTGGCCTGGAGACGGTCAAAGCTTCAAGGCTGGGTTGGAATCCAGGCGAGAAGGGGAAAGATCTTTGGCGAGCTCGGGAGCCCTGGGGCTTGCCCGAAGTCATCAATGAAAAAACGAATAGACCAAAGCCACTCTGGCTGCCTCGTGGTCTGGTTATTCCCTGTATCGATCAATCGGGCGCGGTCCTTCGGGTTAGGATTCGTCGACCGGAGGGTGAACCTCGGTATTATGTTGTCCCTGGTTCTAGCGCCGTCCCCTTGTATCTGGCCCGTTCCCGAGCTGTTGCTGTGGTGGTCGAATCGGAGCTCGATGCCCTGGCAGTGTTTGAGGCTGCAGGGGATTTGGTCGGAGCCTATGCCATCGGCAACAGTAGCGCCAAGCCCGATATTGACAGCGCGGCCCGTCTGAAGGAATTGCACATGATCATGATCGCAACAGACTTTGACGAACCGGACCCAAAAGGGCAGCGGGCCGGAGCGAAGGCGGCAGGCTGGTGGATAGAGAATTTCCCTCAATCGGAAAGGTGGCCGCTCCCGGTCGGGAAGGATCCCGGCGAAGCATTTATGGCCGGCGCGGATCTTCGTGCCTGGATCCGGACGGGACTTCCCCCAGCTCTTGCCCTGGTTGCGAATCTCAAGGAGTCTCCAGTTGAGGCAGCGGCCCCGGATCCGTCTGAGGAGCGGGGCATTGTTGTTGAAGGCTGCACAGGTGGCGGCCGCCGATACGTTATTGCCGATTCGGGGGAAGAAAGCCTTCCAGATCTCCTGGAGGAGTATCCAGATCGAGCGGTATTCCTGCAGTCTGAGATTGATGTGTTAAAAGGAGCGGGCCCGGAAGAAGGGGAGATCGTTGCTATGGTTAAGGATATATTTCCGGGGGCGATGGTTGTGGAATCGAAGAAGATCTTTAGCTGAAAAAATCCCCATAATGCAGGATTTTTAAGATAACCACGATCTGATTTGTTGTGGATTGTCAGAAACTAACCACGGTAATGGCCCCGCACTAACCAGCAATTTTTCGTTTTCAACTCTGGTATTGACTTGTTGGCTTGACGGAAAGGGCAGGAGGAAACTTAAATGTTTTACATTAAAATTATTGACAGGGAAATGTATTTTGATTTAATGTTTCTAACATAAAGCATGGCCCCATCATTTGTGATAGAGCCGATAAGAGCAAAGCCAAAGTAATTTGGTGACGCAAAGCCACGGGTCCTCACTTGTTTAACAATCAAGCGGATCGCCGGGTTGCCGAAGATTATATCAAAGAATGCAGGTGGGGCGATACCGGTGACGTCGTCTCTATTCTTTAGAGATGGCGTTGTTTGATTTTAGAGGCGAAAGAGGTGCTCCATGTCAGCGCCGCCACCCAGTGTTAGCTTTGGTAGGTTTTAAATGACATAAACTTTGACCTATAAGGAGGACGTTATGACGGCGGAGAGTCTTTGGTGTACCATCCCTGATATCGATCAAATTAAAACACCGAGTTCCATGATGTTTGAACAAGGAGCGGCGCTCAAGGCAATGACGAAGGGTCGGCTGGTGACCAACATCAAAAAAACAGACACTCACAATATGTTTACCTACGAGCTTTCAGTTGTTGTTCCTTCCTTAGCCAACTATTCACAAAAAATTCTCAAGGTTACTCATGATCTGATGATCTACCCTGCAAAACTCTTTCACGAGCAGTCTGGGGATGAATTTACTGCCCACGATGATAAAGAGTTTTTGACTCAACTCGGCACCATCCTCGGGTCAGATGAGACTCGCTTGATCATTGCTGGGTTAAACGCACAGGTTCGCCTCGCCGCAGAGGATGACTAACGACACAACTTGCACCCCGATGACTAACGGCTGAAATACTAAAGCCTTTGGCAGTCTACACTTCCTGTCGCCCATCGTTTAAGCAATACACGGTACAGGCCGACCTGGAAATCGGGGTGGACATTCGTAGTAATCACCATCAATCAGACACGAAAATGTCTTCCTCAGAAATTAGGGTGGCATTTTTGCTTTATTGTTCCATCACGCTAGTAAAAACTATGGACTTTAGTCCAAGTCTTTCAGATGCTACTCATATTTGATTTTCAAAGGAGTAGCTATGGTCGATTATCGATATGGCAGTCATACGGTCAGCCGTTTAACAGTTCATC
>JAJRQB010000098.1 GCA_024280485.1 Deltaproteobacteria bacterium | reverse complement strand
GGTGAAGAGGATAAAGCCTAAGAAAATTGCCTCTTCGTTTAGCTTGCGTAATAGAGATTCACTGGGTAAAAGCGGAGAATGACAAAGACGCTGGATCAGGTAGAGTATGCCAAGCGAAAATGCCATCGCAAAAAAGGCATAGCCCAAAAATGACAGGATGATATGAGAACTGAAATAGATGGTATCGAGGCTCGGAATAAGTTTGGGCAGGGAGCTGTCGCGGTTGACAGCAAATCCTATCAAAATCAGGTTGAGAAGCATTACAAAAAGGCCACATGCACCTATTTTATATCGTAAGTCGAAATAAATATAACAGCAGGCAAGGGCCCAGCTGAAGAAGAATAGAGTTGAAAACAGATTTGTTACCGGGAGAAACCCGGCCAGTTTCCAGCGCCATAATAAACAACTCGTTTGGAGTGTTACCCCTGCAAGGACAAGAGAGAATGCAATCTTATGAAGCCGGGGGGAAGGTTTGAAAAAATGCATCATGTAGGTGACAACTGCGCTGAGATAAGAAATGCCAGCGAGATGGAATAGCTGCAAATTGTTCATAATTAAACCGCATGTCAGAGGTTGATTCTGCACGCGAAACTAGCATGTTAACCATGACATTGTGAAGAGATATGCTGTCAACCGTCGCGGTGGTGTCGAGTTGACAGCTGGCAGGCTGCATGATACTTTTCGCGCCATGTCACAAGAAATATACAGCCTTAGAATGCACTCCAGTCGAGATCAAAAACATATTTCGGGTGCTGAACGGTTGCTCGGTTTTTCTCAGCTTGAAGAGGCTGCCTCAGCCATGCTTCAGCGTGCGCTTTCACATCCGCGCGGCGCTGCAGAGCATATTTCATTAACCGTACAATCTTTGAAACTAGAACAGGTTCGGAAGCACTCTTTGCTAAAATTTACGAGCTTTGAGGTTGATAATTATATTCAAGGGCGAGACCGTGCCCACAAATTACTTGAAATGCTGGATATTGATCCTTTAATAGTGCGCAATGCGATATCACTGCTTGCTACTGGCCCATCAGCCAGTGGTGGGGTGATGCGCGGTGCGGCGTTGATTAATGTTGACAGTGGAGATCGATTGGAGGCTGACCACTCACGCGGTGTGCGCGTAAGTCGGATGGACCTTTATCCCGCCGCGCGTTCGGCCATCGAATTATTTCTCAAAGCACAAACACTCACGAACCCACGAATTATTGAAGCCTGGGTTCTGGCGAGCAAAGTTGCGTTATATCCTCAAGTCGTTGCTGAACTTTGCTGGTCAGACGACCCCGATTATCTGACCGGCTATGTGGCCTCAGCTCAAAACGGCTATCAGCGTATCACTCATCTGAAGGAATCAGGCTGCGAAATGGGTGGTCGAGTATTTTTTGTCCGTCCTGCAATCGACCTGAATGCGTTGATCGATCTGTTGCAGAATGAACCGGTACTCTTTGGTCCCCCACTCATGGAATCTCATTGCATATGCGGCGTTTAAAACAGCAACTTGCAGCACTGTCTGAGCAAAACATGTTACGAACATTGCGTGAAGTTGAATCTGCTCAAGGACCTCATGTGCAGATAGCTGGTAAAGATCAGTTGCTGCTCTGTTCGAATAACTATCTTGGTCTGGCATCTCATCCGGCACTTGTTGAGGCAGCTTGTTGTGCAACTCGTGATTTCGGTGTTGGTTCAGGCGCCAGTCGTCTGGTCTCAGGAAGTATGAGTCTACATCATCGTTTAGAAGAGGAGATTGCGGAGTTCAAAGGGACTGAGGCCGCGCTGCTGTTTAATACAGGCTATGCCGCCAACAATGGAATCATTCAGGGATTGATCGGTCCTGAGGATAGAGTCTTCTCGGATGCTCTGAACCATGCTTCAATTGTTGATGGTTGCCGTCTTTCAGGAGCGAAGATCAGTATTTATCCCCATAATGATATGGTCGCCTTGGAGCAGATGTTGACTAATGCCTTTAAGTTGCGTACCGGGCGCTGGCTCATTGTCACTGATGGAGTATTCAGTATGGATGGTGATATGGCGCCACTCGATCGCCTTGTTGAGTTAAAAGAGCGTTTTGATGCCTGGTTGATGGTTGATGATGCTCATGGTGGTGGCGTGTTGGGTGCCGGTGGTCGCGGCACGGCTGAACATTTTGGCTGTCTCGGAAAAATTGATCTGCAGATGGGGACCTTCGGCAAAGCCTTTGGGAGTTTTGGTGCTTATCTGGCCGCGTCCCGTTCGGTCATTGACGTGCTGATTAATCGTTCGCGGGCCTTTATATTTTCAACCAGTTTGCCACCAGGTGTTGTCGCTACCAATTGCGCAGCTTTACAGCTGGTTAACAGCGAGGAGGGGCGGATAAGACGGGAACGCTTGGAGAAAAATCGTCATCTGTTCGTTGGTTGTTTAGAGCAGGCTGGTCTTGATCTCTGTGGAAGCACTACTCAGATTGTCCCAGTTCTGACAAGAAATCCGGCGCCGACGATGAAAGCAGCAGCGTCACTGTTTGAGCGTGGAATTTGTTTAAGCGGGATTCGGCCACCGACAGTCCCGTCTGGCGCCTGTCGTTTACGTGCGACTTTAATGGCCGATCATGATCCGCAAGAGATTGTCGCTGCCGCTGATAAAATTATTGCTGTTTTAGCTGAACTGAATCTTCAGGATGCCTGAATATCTTAAAACGTTACCACTTAAGTATGGCCAACTAAGTTGGCAGGAGTTGGGAGAGGGCCCACCACTGGTGCTGTTACACGGCTGGTCGATGTCTCATGCGGTCTTTGCTGAACAAGCAGAACTGTTGTCCCGCAGCTTTCGTCTTTTGATTCCCGACCTGCCAGGACATGGTGGATCTGACCCCGTTGATCCCTGCAGCCTGGTTTCAATTGCCAGAATTTTGGCAGACTGGTTGGGAAAACTCGACATTAAACAAAGCAATCTACTGGGTTGGTCACTTGGTGGGCAGGTGGCGTTACAGCTTTCAGCCGATTTTCCGGATTTGGTTCAACGCTTGGTTCTGTTGTCGAGTACGCCCCATTTTTGTACTAGCGAAAATTGGTCGGCCGGTTTGCCACCTGGTGAATTACGCATGTTGCGCCGGGGAATACAAAATAAATACTTGGCAACTATGGGCAATTTTTTTGATTTACAGTTTAAGGGAGAAACATTGGCAGTGGAACGACGTCGAGAAATTATTCAGTTTGCGGTCAGGTCGGTTGGTTTACCTGATCCTGCTGTAGCTCTTTCGACCCTTGGTATTCTCGGGCAGGAAGATCTTCGACCACTCTTGCATTCGATTGATCAACAAACCCTGGTGATTCATGGCGAAAACGATGAAATTATCCCGCATGCAGCTGGCCAGTACTTATCTCAAACCTTATCGAATGCACGTTTTGTTTCTCTTCCCGGGATTGGTCACGCTCCATTTCTAAGCTGTCCTGAACTGTCGGCACGTTTAGTTTGTGAGTTTTGCCGATGACGTTGGGGGAGGATAGTCTGAAAAATGATCAGGTCAGACGCAATTTTTCCCGGCATGCCGATGAATATGACCGTTATGCGCTGGTGCAAAAATCAGTCGCGTTACAATTGCTGCAGCGGTTTTCTGATTCTACAGGGCAGGGCAGAACTCTTGAAGTTGGCTGTGGGACCGGAATCCTTAGCCGGATGTTTCTTGAGAAGCACTCAAATGCAAGTTTGATTCTTTCAGATTTAGCTCACGGAATGAGTTGCCGGGTTGCTGCAAGCTTTTCTCGTCAATCTGTTGTTGATGCCGATGCTGTGGCCCTGCCATTTGCTGGAAACAGTTTTGATCTTGTGTTATCGAGTTCTGTCTATCAATGGGTAGATCTCCTTTCACAAGCGTTTTCCGAACTACACAGAGTATTGAGACCAGGCGGTCAGGTTGTGATGGCCCTCTTTGGCGAGAAAACCCTCTATGAATTGCGCCATTCTCACGTCGAAGCCTCCAGTTGCGGTCAGTCGCATAGTCAAGGTTTTCCTGATTGTATTCAGGTACAGAAATCTCTGAATGACCAATTTGAAATTGAATTACTGGAGAGTAGTTTAGAGGTAGAATGGCATCCGAGTGTGCTTTACCTGCTCCGTTCGCTTAAGGCCATCGGCGCGCAAAATGCCAGCCGACGACGGCCAGGAGGATTTGCTTCACGTCAGATGATGCAACGTATGTATGACTGCTATGATAATCGATTTGGTCGGGATGGAATGATACCGGCGACCTACGAGGTCATTTACCTGCGGTTACGTAAAAATTGAAAAATCTTTGGGTTCCTCTCGGGAATAAAAACGACAGAGGCCGCTCCCATTATGGGGCGGCCTCTGTCGTAAAATTATAGATTTTCTTGCCGAATCAGTCTTCAGTATGGCACTCTTCAGGCCTGACAAACATCTCACTGAGTAAGGCGCTGACTACTTTTTGTGCTTCAGGGCAGGAGACTTGATAAAAGACCTCGACACCTTCACGGCGCCCTGAAATAATCGACTTGTTTTTAAGTAAAGCCAGATGCTGAGAGACCGTCGCCTGTGGGAGCCCGAGACATTCCCAGATTTTTTTTACATTACACGACTGAGACATCAGCCCCGCAACGATTTTTAAGCGTACCGGATGACCAAGGACCTTTAAAATCTCAGATTCACGTGAAAAGTCCAAGCTTTTGTCGAAAGGCAGTTCTTCCATAGGACGCAACCTCTAAAAAGTTAAAATTGAATATATGGATATTAAATGCCTGCATTCGACAGGTCAAGCAATTGTTTAACTTATCGGGTATTTATGGTTAACCTTTAACCTTTGACAGGACTCGCATTTGATTACTGCATCAATCCTTCTTATCGCAGGCTTGGCTCTTCTTTATTACGGGGCTGAGTTTTTAGTAAAAGGCAGCTCGCTATTGGCCCTCTCTTTTGGTATTCGTCCTCTTGTTATCGGCATGACGGTCGTTGCTTTTGCGACCAGCATGCCCGAGATGATGGTTTCTTTGAACGCCGTATTGAAAGGTTCTTCAAATTTGGCGGCTGGCAATGTTATTGGCTCTAATATCGCAAATATCGGGCTGATTCTCGGTGCCACTGCCTTACTTGCTCCGATGGCAGTCGCTCGTGGAACATTGGTACGAGAAATCCCGATTATGTTGATTGCGAGTTTGGCTGTTTTTTTGATGTCGCTCGACGGTCAACTCGGCCGACTTGATGGATTTTTCTTATTAGTTGGTCTTATTACTTTCCTTGGATACTGTTTTTTTTCGAGTCGACAGGTCCAGGCTTATCTGGAAGATGCACCTGTAGAGACGAATCAGGTTACATCCCAGCGCCGTAATTTTGTTCTGATTTTAATCGGGATTGCCGGCCTTGGATTTGGGGCAGAATTGATGGTCCGTTCCGCGGTTTTTATTGCTCGTCATTGTGGAATCTCTGATGTGATTATCGGGGTAACGGTCGTGGCTCTAGGAACCAGTTTGCCTGAATTGGCCGCTTCAACAGTCAGCGCTTTGAAAGGCGAGCCCGACCTAAGCGTTGGGAATGTCATTGGTAGTAACATTTTCAATATCTTTTTTGTTCTCGGGTTCTGTTCACTAGTACGGCCCATTACTATCGAACCGGGAGTTCTCAGCTATGAACTGCCTTTGATGTTGTTTTTTAGCCTGGCTCTTTGGCCATTGGTAAAACGGAGGCTTCGTCTCGGCCGAACGGAAGGTGGGTTGTTGCTACTGGGGTACTTAGCCTTTATTACTTATTACCTTTTGTGACAGTATAAGGCCTATGAAAACACGAATTCTACTTGTCAGCCTGCTGCTTCCCCTCATCTTACTTCCTACGCCTTTTGTTGAAGCTTTCGCTGCAGATAGCTTAACTAAAGCGTCTGCGAATTCACTCTTGGGAGAAAAATTAACCTACAAAGTCTCTTTTCTGTGGTTTAAAAAAATAGCTTTGGCGGAGATCAGCTTTGAAACAGGTGAAAAAAAAGGCACATATCTAGCGACTCTTACTGCAAAAACGCGTGGGATGGCTGCTTTTTTTACGCGCAACCGAGTAGAGACCTTTACGACCCTGATGGAAGAAGGCCCCGCAGGGCTACTGCGTCCACTGTTGCAGGTCTCTGATACAAAAAAGGGTAAAGGCAAGAAGACAACCCATCGTTTGACCAGCTATACATATGATTATGACACCAATCAAGTTGGTTACAGTAAAACGATAAATGGAATTGCTCAACATAAGTATATGTTGCCGATGGTCAATGATAAGCCGACCTATGATTTCTTGACGGCTTTTTATAATCTACGCCTTGGCCGACTGGGTGCGGTCGAGCCAGGGCATGATATCAAGCTGTCTGCTTTCTCAAGAAAGGGACCAGAGGAAATTATTATTAGCAGACTTGTTGAAGAAGAACAGCAACGATTGAAATTTCCGATGGGTCTTTTGTTATGTAAAGTTTTAATGTCACCTGATACTTTTAAAACCAAGGGGCGGGATGTTTACGTCGGGTTTGATAGCCAGTTGCGCCCCAAACTTGCTGTGATAAAAAATGTTATCGGATTAGGTGATGTGCACGGGGAACTAGTCCATGTCACAGAACCTCGTCGAGTCCCCAGAAATACACCATGAATAAATCAACGACTTATGTCATCGGTCATCGCAACCCAGATACAGATTCGATCTGTAGCGCCATCGCTTATGCGGAGCTTTTGCGTATCCAGGGAGAAAAAAATGTTTTCCCGGCTTGCGCAGGAAATCTAAACCAACAGACCGAATTTGTGTTGGAGCATTTCGGTCAACCTTCCCCCAGGCATCTGTCCGACGTCTACCCGCGTGTTGGAGATGTCATCACCGATGAGCCGGTGATGATCAGTCTGAATGAGCCCTTGTCCGCTGCCCTTGAGTTATATCATCGTCATAAAATAAGGATGTTACCAGTTGTTGATAGCCTGAAAAAGCCACATGGATTACTACTGTTGAAAGAGATCACAGAGCTGTTTTTACTGCCAACTGAAGCTGGTGAAATGCGACGTGTCCGTGTTAACTCCCGGTCTGTTGCTAGTTGCCTGCAAGCGCAAGTTGGGACCCTCTATCAGGCCGATAACCTCGAAGATCTAAATCTTTATGTCGGCGCGCGTGACTCACACTCATTCAGTGCCTGGCTTAAAGGTATAGAACCCCGGCAAAGTGTCCTGATTACTGGCCATCGTCCTGAAATCATTGCTGCTGCGATTGCTGCCGGGGTGCGGATGCTCATTCTGTCAGGAGGTGCACCGCTTGCAGAAGAACTGATTGAAAGTGCTCGTATCGCTCAAGTCTCCCTTATCTCTAGCCCATTTGATACTGCAAATTGCTGTTGGTTGACTCGTCTGGCAACACCTGTCTCAGCCTTAATCGGTAAAGATTTCTTACAAGTTGGTCGTTCGGAATTGCTCTCTGATCTTCGACTGAAATTGCTGCATCAGGATGCTGTCGGAGCTATTGTTGTCGACGAAGATGGCCAAATTATCGGAATCGCAAGCAAAAGTCATTTGCTCAAAAATTCACCGATTAAATTGATTCTAGTCGATCATAATGAACTGAGCCAGGCCATTCCCGGTGCAGATACAGTTGAAATTGTCGAAGTGATCGATCATCACCGCTTGGGTAACTTTCAAACTGATCGGCCGATCCGTTTTATCAACCAACCTTTGGGAAGTACTTGTACTCTTATTGCAACTCTTTATCGACAGGCAGGTATCGAACCCACTCCTTTGGTTGCAGGCCTGCTGTTGTCGGGGCTTTTGTCTGATACCGTTATTTTGAAATCTCCGACCACCACTTCAATTGATTGTGAGATCTGTTCTTGGCTGGCGAAATTAGTCGATCTTGATGCCGATGCATTTGGAGCCCTGATCTTTTCTTCCAATAGCCCTATGGCTGTGGAGATAGGGGCACGACAACTTCTTACGACTGATTTTAAAGAATATGAAGTTTCTGGGCAGGTTTTAGGTCTGGGGCAGGTTGAAGTTGTCAGTTTTCATGCATTTCATAGTCGCAAAATAGAACTAGAAGAAGAGTTGGCCTGCTTGCGTAAAGAGAAAGGCTATCTTCTTGCGGCATTGCTGGTGACAGATATTGTCGAAGGGACGAGTTTGTTGCTGACTGCAGGTCCTAAAGAACTCCCCTTGTTACTCGGTTATCCGCAACAAGAAACGAACCTATATCTCGCCCGTGGGGTTTTGTCGCGTAAAAAGCAACTGGTTCCTCATCTATTGAAAGTCTTCAAAAATTGAGATCAGTAAAAAGATAAAATTTCATGTCACTTATGCTGATCAGCAGAATATTTAGATTCGACGATTGTAGAATCAAAATATTCTCCAAAAAAATACCCCGCGTCAGGAGGGAGAACGCGGGGTAAAAGTGTTGGCCGTTGCTCCGTCGAGCGTTCATTCGGCCTTGTTTTTATTATAGACGGCTAACTTCTTACGTCAAGTTGAGATTTGAATTTTTTAAAAATAATCATTTAAATTTAGACATTATTCTTTAGTTATGCCTCAGAGTGGCAAAGCTTCAAATAATTAGGTAGTCTTAGTCTTGTCCACTCCTCCCACAGGGATCAAAATGCTGAAAATTCCCTTTCTACGAAATATCTTAATCGTTGCTTTTATTTTTGCGACCGTACTCCCAATCTATGATCTTTGCTTTATCGTACCCTCATACCAGGATTTATTGGTTCGGGAAACTGAACGAGATGCGGAGCGCTTCGTACGTTTCTTGACCATCACTAATTCTTTGAACGAATTAGAACTGCAAGCGGACAATCTCCCAAAGTCATTTAGCAGGGATATCTTCAAGCTTAAGGAAGAGAAAACTCTCATAAAATTGAGGGTTTTTTCACCTCTGGGCAAAATTGTGTTTTCTACAGATTCTCAGGAAATTGGTACGATCAATAAAAAAGACTACTTCAGGAATATCGTTGCCAAAGGTAAGCGTTATTCAAAGATGGTGCGCAAGGAATCTGTGACTGCTGAAGGTACCTCTACAGATATAGATCTAGTCGAGACTTATGTCCCTGTGATGGTCGATGGTAAATTTCTTGGTGCAATGGAAGTCTATTATGATATGACTTCCGGTCAGGAAAACCTTAATTCTCTCTCTCTCCAATCATTTTTTATACTTCTCATGGCATCCACAGGTCTTTTGTTGATGACACTGTTGGTGTTGTTCCGTGCCCATAACAACATTGTTGCACGTGATCATGCTGAGCTTGCCCTGCAAGAGGCGAACGATGATCTTGAGAATCGCGTAGAACAACGAACCTTGGATCTTTCTGCCTCAAATCAACTTTTGGCCGCTGAGATTCATGAAAGAAAGAAAGCACAGCAGGCTCAAAAATTAGCTTTTGTGGCATCTTTGGAAGCACGTGATCGAATAGATGCCATTATCTCTTCAGTTTCAGACGCGCTTCTGGTGACTGATCATCAGGATAATATTTTACTTTTCAATCCTGCTGCTGAGACTCTTTTTGGTGTCAAGGCTACTAAGGTCCTTGGTCGTCGCCTGCCTGATGTTATCGGCTATGACGAATTACTGCTTGAAATTGCAAAAGCCAGAACTGAACTTGGTACTGCAGAATCTGTTGATTTTGATTTTATAATGTCTCGAGAAGAAATAAGGAATGTCTATCAGGGGCGTGCTTCCAGATTACGTGATACCTCAGTACATGGACGCGGTCTGATTTTATTGATCCATAATGTTACACGTGAACGCCAGATCGATCAGATGAAGAGCGAGTTTGTTTCAATGGCGGCCCATGAGTTGCAAACACCTTTAACGATGATTCTTGGTTATAGTGAACTGTTGCTGGATATTTCAAGACAGTTTGAACCTGAGCAGACAAGTGAATTTCTGCATATCATCAACGATAAATCCATTGAGCTCTCAGGGTTGATTGACGACATTCTTGATCTCTCCAGAATAGAGGATGGTAGGGGGCTGCAACTGAATTTTACCCATGTCAATGTTGTCTCTCTTTGTCGTAAATTGATAGCAGATTTTGAAAAAACAAATAGCCTACATAATTTCGTTTCTGAATTTGCTATTGAAGATGTATTCGTTGATGCAGACGAAATGCGCTTGATTCAAGTAATAGATAACTTGCTAGGTAATGCAATCAAGTATTCGCCAGATGGTGGTGATATAAAAGTTGTACTTAGCCAGGATGAAAACTGGATTCGAATAGATATCCTTGATCAGGGTATAGGGATGACTGAAGAAGAGAAAGAAAATGCCTTTGAGCGTTTTTATCGTGCAGATGCTTCGAATACTGCGGTACGTGGCACAGGTTTGGGGTTGAGTATCACCAAGTATATAGTAGACGCACATGGGGGGAAGATTGATATATTCAGCCGTAAGGGGCAGGGGACCCGTTTGGAAATTCGACTTCCTCTGGTCCGTTAAATATATAGAAACGTATGTATTAAAAAGGGGGTGCCTGTTTCAGGCACCCCCTTTTTTGTCTCGAAGCTGCAGGTTTTTCATTCAGCCTTTAGGGCCAGTATGGCATTGCTTACACTTGGTCGGTCCGTTTTGCTCTTTGTGACAGCCCTTGCATGTGGCATGGAAGGCCTTTTTAGCTTTTGGCGCATCAGACTTAATGCCATGGCAACTGCGGCAGGCGGTTCCCTCACCCTGATGGTGACATGTCTTGCAATCAGCAACCCGACCCTGGTGTGCTGCGTGGTTGAAGGTGATCTCGCCCATTGAGGCGGGGAGTTTGATTTCGGCGGGACCTTTGTCATCGGCGATGACAGCCATCGCAGCGATAGAGACCATGGCAATGGCAACGAACAAGGTAATAAATTTTTTCATTTCAATTCTCCTCAGTTAAGTTAGGTGATGCAGGCTCCGAATCTGTTTGGAGTGAGATTGACATAGGCTGAAGAACAAATCATTAGACATCGGTCGAAATGTCGCCAGATGTCGGGTTGATAATCAGTAATTACAGGTAGATAAGTTCCATTATGTCGCTTCTGAATTGCTCTTGTAAATGACAATATACCAGTGTTTGTCAACCCACTTGCTTTCTGCTAGACTCCGCCTGATATTTTTGAGCTGTTAGTTTCTTTAGGAGTAGTCGATGAAACCATTCTCCTCGCCCTCGGTTTCGATAGACGGTGAAGTGATCCGACGAGTACGTGAAGATGGGAAGTTGACCCAGCTTTATGTTGCCAAGGTGGTTGGTGTAACGACCGATACGGTCTCGCGTTGGGAAAATAACCGTTATCCCACTATGCGCCGCGATAACGCTCTTAAATTGGCTGAGGCTCTTGAGGTTGATCTTGGGTTGATCCTGAAAAAAGATGTAACTCTTTCCGATGAACGACTCATTGAGGAACTGCCGAACGGCACCAAAAACTCTGTACGGCGTAATTTGGTTGCCGGTCTCTTTTTTGTTCTGCTGATCGGTGTTTTGTCCTTTTATTTGAAACCTTCACCGACTCAGGTGAATCTGATGAGTGGTCATCGTCATGTGCCAAATTTTACGGCCCCTGGTGCTCGGGTACCTATTCAACTTGAAATTAGGTCTGAAAAGAAGTTAAAGGGTTTGATTGTACGCGAAGAATTTCCGCCCGGCTGGAATCTGGTAGAGGCCGACCCTCCGCCTGCGAGTCTCGATAACCTGAGTGGTAACGTCCGTTGGATGATCCGCGACCCCGCGCAACTCAAAAAGATCGTTTATATTCTGCAACCCCCTGTCGATATCCCGTTCGGTACGCAGGTTATGCTGAAAGGTGAAGTTGTTGCCAATCCTGATGGACAACGATTCTCTCTGTCTGTCCCGGGAACTGGTGTCCTTGAAATAGCTCCCTTGCACTGGGCAGATACGAATGGAAACTCGATGATTGATGATCTTGAGATTCTGGACGTGTCGGATATGGTCGATGCTTCTGCTCAGATCCATTATGATTGGGATCTGATAGAGAAGATGTGGGATGCTGAAGGATATCGTTTTGATCAGAAAAAATTGGTTTTCCTGCCACTCAAGATAGATCCATCTTCTAGCGTAAAATAATACTTACCCAGCGTGCATGCCGCCCGCCATCATGAACATGTGCATATGGCGGTAAAGATTGTACGCCCCCATCAAGGCAACCAGTACCCCCGCAATTCTGAACATCCAGATTCTTTTGGTAGTCCCTATTAAGTGTGCTGCACTTCCTACGAAAAAGAGCGCAGGTAAAGATCCAAGACCAAAGGCGAACATGATCCCCCCGCCTTTGAAAACCTCTGCACTCTGGGCAGCGGTCAGGATCATCGCGTAAAGAAAACCACAGGGTAAAAAGCCAAAGAGTAGGCCGAGCGGCAGGGCTGACACCGCAGGGGGGAGTTTGCGCAAGTTGCGAGTCACTTTTGTCATGCTGCGAATGGGGCCGGCAAACTCGAAGCGCGAGAGGTTTAACCAGGTAAAAAAGCCGGCTGTGCCAAGGCCAGCAAGAATCACGAATAGATCGCTTCCCAGTAACAGGTAACGGCTGATTCCATGGAGTGAATCTTTGTAGATCATCGCTGATCCAACCCATCCGACAGCAAGGCCAATCAAAGTGTAGGTAGTTGTTCGTCCGAGGTTGTAGAGCAGATGGAATGTAAGTCCTGCCCGGCGACCATCGGATGACAAGCCAAGCGCCGTAACCAATCCACCGCACATACCGATACAGTGTCCAGACCCGAATAGTGCCGTGGTGAAGGCCAGGGTATATAGCGGATCAAAATTCATAACAGTTCTCCATCGCAAAATTTTCGCAACGCAAATAAAATAACGTACAAAGAGAAGAGAACAATATTCGCGAATTACTGCGGATTTGTACTTGGAGTCGGTGGGCCATCGTCATCGTCGTCATCCAGCATGCGGTATTTAGCGGCTTCGATGTCATCAAATTCTCCTTTTTTGACGGCATACATGAAAAAGAGCCAGGCACCGGTGCCGATGCAGAATGAAAGAAACATCAGGAGCAGAATAGTTGTCATCATGGTGGTGGAATCCTTTTCAATCGTAGTGAATTGAGGAGAACACCGATTGAGCTTAGGGCCATGGCTGCGGCACCATAGACCGGCAATAGTTTGCCACTGGCTGCCAGTGGAATGGCGACAAGGTTGTAGCTGAATGCCCAAAACAGATTCTGACGGATGACAGACATGGTTTTTTGTGCTGTTTGTAGTGCCCAGGGGAGCAGTAAAAGGTTTGGTCGGGTTAGAAGGAGTTGAGCCTGTTCCATGGCAATGTCACTGCTGCCGACGATGGAACAGCTAACCGTTGCCGCTGCCAAGGCTGGTGCGTCATTAATCCCGTCTCCCGTCATCAGCACCTTCTTCCCCCTCTTTTTTAAATGCTCTATTTCTTGTGTCTTCATCTCCGGAGTTAATTCTGCCAGCCAATGGTCTATTTTGAGGCTTTCAGAGATGTTTTTTACACAGCCAGGCTGGTCTCCAGAGAGAAGCACGCTGGAATAGCCACGATGTCTCAGTAATGACATAGTTTCATCTGCATCGCTACGTGCTATATCCTGCAGGGTAATCACTCCGAGATACTGACCCTGTTGAGAAAAATGGACCTCACTCGTGGTGGTTCTTTCCGGAGTCTCAGGAAGCAGGATGCCCTGTTCTCTCAAGAACTCAGCACTTCCGCCCAAAAGTTGTTCTTCACTGGCAATCAGACCTTTCCCTGGAATTTGCTGAACATTGTCAACGGGTGTGAAGCTGATCTGTCTGCGTCTGGCTTCGCTAGTTATTCCCTGTGCCAGTGGATGCCGACTTCCAGATTCGAGCCGGGCGGCATAGTGTAGTAACTCATGCTGATCATTGACAGCGTTAATCGCAATGACTTGAGGTCGCCCCTCTGTCAGGGTACCGGTCTTGTCGAACGCCAGTACATTAAGTTGTGCGGCAGCTTCGATGGTGTCTCCGCCTCTAAATAGGACCCCTTCTGCAGCAGCCCTTCCGGTGGCAACCATGACTGCAGTGGGAGTCGCTAACCCCAGTGCACAGGGGCAGGCCACGACCAGGACCGTAATTGCACAGAGGAGTGCGTTCTGGTCGGCTCCCCAGTAAAAAAAAGTGAACACTGAAATTGTAAGTACAGCAGGAATGAAAACTCCGGAGATACGATCTGCCAGATTTTGAATCGGCGCTTTACGTGTTTGCGCTTGCTCAACCATGCGTCCGATACGGGCAATAAACGAATCGGCTGCTTTAGCCTCAACCCTGAGTGTGAGTGAGCCGTTCAGATTTTGAGTGCCAGCTTTTACCCGGTCTCCCTTCTGCTTAAGAAGCGGGATAGATTCACCGTTAACGGCTGCTTCGTCAACCTCGGAACTTCCTGAAATAATCAAGCCATCAACGGGGAAACGGTCTCCTGGCGTGATCTGTATGAGGTCGTTAAGGTCAAGCAGGCGACTATCAATCTGCTGGATTTGCCCGTCTACGAGGCGGTTAGCAATGGATGGTGCCAGCTGTAAGAGTCGATCCAGTCCGGCTGAGGCTCGGTGCCTGGCACTGCTCTCGAAAAGTCGACCGGCCAGAATCAGGGTGACGATCATCGCGGCCGTATCGAAATAGACTTCTCGACCACTGAACAAGGCAAACAGACTGTAGCCATAGGCTGTCAGAGAGCCCAGAGCAATCAGGGAATCCATGTTTGGCGAGAGGTTGCGTAGTGAAAACCAGGCACCTCGAAGAAAAGGGAAGCCGGAATAGAAGACGATGGGGGTTGTGACCAGGGCCGCCAATGTTTGTAACAAGAGGCGGGTTTGTGGGTCAATCCCTTTGAAATAACCAGCGTAGAGTGCAATAGAGAAACCCATCAGTTGCATTGAAAGAAAGACCGCAGTGCCAAAGCGCAGCAGAAGACTGCGGCGCTCTTTCTCCATTGAGCTACGGAGTTCATCCTGGCTGTAGGGGCGGGGCATGTAGCCCAGCTGTGATAATTTCCAACATAGCTGTGTGATTTCAGCAACTTGTGGATCGAAACGGAGCAGCAGACGATGTGTCGCGAAGTTGACTCTGGCGGTAAGAACTCCCGGAATTTGTTGCAGGTACCTCTCTATCAACCAGATGCAACTTGCACAGTGAATACCGTCAATAATCAGACTGATTTCAGATCCAGTGGCTGTTTCAATAATAAAGTTGTGCAGGTACGCTGAATCAAACTGAGTCGCGTGTATTTCTTTTAAGGGGAGATGCTTGAGATCATTGCGTGAGTAGAAGTTATCAAGTCCGGCTCCGCGAATAATTAACCAAGCTCCACGGCAGCCTTGACAGCAGAATCGGAATTCCAGTCCGTCATCATTATCTGTTACCAGATCGTTTGGTGGGATTGGAAGACCGCAATGGAAACAGTTTTGCCGGTCTGATTCAGGCATCTTAGAGATTTACCAGCAGTTGTCGGCTGATGCGGGCACCCTGTTGTTCAAATTCTATCCTTGCCTGCAGGCTGCCTCTAATGTCGTCTGGAAGCTTGATTTGATAACGACCTGGTTCAACTTCGGTTGGTTGCAGGCGCATAACCCTATTTTTTTCACTCAAGAACAGGGTCAGTTCTCCGGTAGCTCGGTGAATTGGTTGGCCTTCTGCGTCTGAAAGATTGAAGTAGAGACTTTTATCCTTGATTTCGGTTTCAAGATGCCAACCGCGGCTGGCGGCGGCCCGTTCTTCGACTCGGGTATTGTTGTACTTAAGCCCTTTGCTGTAGTAGTCGGGATCGGAGACTCGACTGCCGTAGGTGGCCGCCTGACGAGCAGACCAGATAGAGAATAGCAAAAAAGCACCCAGCAGCAGGATGATAAGTAAAATATAAGGGTTCTTGAACTTGGCCATGTTATCGACTCTGTCCTGGGGTAATTAAGGCTTCGGTTTCTGCCATAGTGCGTCCAGCGTGGTCTATTAGACTAAAGACAATAGTACTCTTTTTCCCATCAAAAGGGGTTACCAGGACCAAATCGACCTTACGGTTCTGTCCCGATTCAAGAACAATATTGCTGGTTGGACCTTTGATCGTCAAGCTCTGCCCGTTTTGTTGATTTTGTGCTCTCAGTTGATACTCGGCTTCTTCGGTTGACCGGTTGTTGATCCAGGCATTGAAAAAACTGATCTGGTTGCCATCGGTAACACGACTACCAACCTGGTGCGACAAGGCGATCTTCAGGCTCGCTTCTGGTCGCATCTGTACGGAGAGGACGAATAATCCCAGTAGCCCGGTCGCGCCGATGGTTAGTAGAATGGTTCGAGGGTTAATTACTGCTCGCGGCCCTTCGCCGCTTGTACCAAAATGATAACCGATCAGCCCTGGTTGCTGGCGTTTCCCCATGATTTTTCGACAAGCATCCAGGCAGCGCCCGCAGTTAATACATTCGATCTGATAGCCTTGGCGAATGTCGATCTCCATCGGGCAGGCTCGGACGCAGGCACCGCATTCGATGCAACGCGGAGCTTCAGAAGCGGGTCGTTGCAGGGTGAAGGTGGCCGTATCCACCAGAACCGTTTGAAAGCGTCCATAAGGGCAGAAATCACGACAGATCAAGCGGCGTAAAAAGGCCAGGTCAGCATAGACGGCCGCAGCGACAATCAGTAACGTGCCGAGGGCGACCGGATGTAGTTGGCCGCTGACAATTTGTGCAAAATATTGCTGCGGTTCAATGAAATACCAGAGCATGTTGCTACCGACCAGTACCGCCACCAGGATGAAAAAAAGATGTAACAGGATTTTGCGCCAGAGGGCGCCTTGCAGGCGGAAATCACTGATTTTTAGATTCAGTTTGAGAGCGACCCATTCGGAAATGTCGCTCAGGGTGGTTTGGGGACAGGTCCAACCGCACCAGATCCGTCCGAAAACCAGGGTGGTTAACAGAAAAAACAGGACCATGGCTAAACTGAAAAAGAGCAATAGGTAGAGTTCTTCAATCCGTAAGGTTGCGCCGAACAATTGAAGACTCAAGTTCGGCACGTCAATTCGTAATAAGCTGACTTCGCCAATATGACCCCAGGGAAGTAGCAGGATCAGTAAGCTGGCAAACCATTGAAAACTACGCCGCCAAGGGCCAAGTAAACGTTTTTTTTGCATATATGTAAAATTGGGGGAGCAATGATGCTCCCCTAAGGCTTAGCCTATTTGGTCGCTGATTGTTGTTGGTGGATCTCCATTTTTTGCTCAAACTCCTGGTGAGAGCTCCAGCCGCTCAATAGAAAATACGCGCTGAAAATCACACCCCAAATAATCAGGCCGTAAAATAGGATGTTGAAATAAACCGGTGGTTCTTGCTCGCGATTCTCTACAATCCCGTCGGCGTGCTCGTCGGTATATTCATCAATGTTGTTCATAATGGCGTCCTTTATCTGAAGAGGCATCGTCGATTAATCGTCATCCAGCATGCGATATTTGGCAATCTCGTTTTTATCGCGATTCTTGCGACTGTAGGTTCGTATGACGATCCAGGCAAAAATGGCGAAGAGGCCAAAGGTCACTCCGAGATATAAAATTGAGGCCAGATCCATCAGTTATCGTCCTCCGACTGGAGATAGTTGACAAGTTGCCAGACCTTGTCTGAGCCTATGCTGCCGAATGCCGGCATACCACCATCTGAGATGCCGTTGTGGATTATCTGATAGAGATCTGCATCATCCATATCAAGATCGGTCAGTTCGGGTCCGATGTCGCCTTCGAGTTTATCACCATGACATGGGGCACAACTATTTTCATATAATTCTCCACCCGCCTCTATCGCACCCTTATCTCCGGTAAAAGGATTATTCAATTCACCAATGATAGTTGTTTCAGCTGCTTTTCGCCAAGGGATGTCGCTGCCAAGTTTCTGCAGGTAGGCGACCATCGCGTCCATTTCATTTTTAACCGCCAAAGCACTGATTTGTTCGGCCGTGTAAGGAAAGTTGAGGGTTTCCATTTTGCGCTGGATCATCTGCGGGTCGAGCAAGTTCTCCTTGATCCAACCATAATCAGGCATGTTCGAACCAGTAATCATCGTTCGTGGCGAATCCATATGTTTATAGTGCCAGGCATCAGGATATTTACCTCCCAGTCGTGCTAAATCTGGTCCGGTTCGTTTGGAGCCCCAGAGGAAAGGTCGGTCATAAACGAACTCGCCAGACTTGGAATATTCACCGTAACGCAATACTTCGCTGACCAGCGGCCGTACGGTTTGAGTATGGCAGTTGTTGCAGCCCTCGCGGATATAAATGTCACGTCCTTCTTGTTGCAGAGGAGTGTAAGGTGTGACACTTTCGATCCGATCAGCTTCAGTATTGACCGACATAAAGGGGACGATCATGGTGACGATGGTGCCGACCATGATTGCGGCAGTGGCCAACAGCAACAGCAGTATAGGTCTCTTTTCCCACATAGCTTTAGGCCCTCCCTTGTGCAATGGCAGTCAAGGGAGCAGTTTTTTCTCCGTTGCGAACCGTCTTGAACAGATTGTAAATAAAAACCAGTATCCCGAAGAAGAAGAGGGCTCCACCCGCAGTCCGTGCCCACCAGTAGGGATACATTTCAACCATGGTCTCCATAAAGGTGTAGGTGAGGCTGCCATCGGGATTCATAGCTGTCCACATGCCTGCTTGAAGCACCCCGGCGATCCAGAGTGAGATCGACCAGACTAGTTGGCCGGTCAATGCCAGCCAGAAGTGCACGTTTGCTAGCGGGATACTATAGAGTTCTTTGCCGTAAATCCGTGGAACCAGGTAATAGATCGAAGCGAACCCGATCATCGAAACCCAACCCATGGTTCCCATGTGAATGTGCGCGGGGACCCAGTCGGTATAGTGGATAAAGGCTGAGAAGGAACGGATCGCCTGCATTGGCCCCTGCAGGGTCTGCAGACCGTAGAAGGTAATGCCGAGAATCAGAAACTTGACCAGATAATTCTCACGCATCTGATGCCATTGGCCTTTCATCGACATGTAGCCGTTGATAACTGAACCCCATGATGGTGCGATCAGCATCACCGAAAAAGCCATGGCCAGGGTTTGAATCCAGTCGGGAACCGGAGTCCAGAGCAGATGATGAGCACCGGTCCAGAGATACATGAAAATCATCGACCAGAAAGAGATGATCGAAATTTTATGACTATAGATCGGGACCCCGGTCGATTTAGGTAGAAAATAGTAAAACATTGCCAGCGGCGGCGCTGTCAGCAACATGGCGACGGCATTATGGCCGAACCACCATTGTACATTGGCGTCATTGGTTCCAGCGAAGGCAGAATAGGATTTAAATAGTGAAACCGGTACGGCTGCCGAATTGACCAGGAAAAGGATTGCTACACCAACAATCGCCGCCAGCATGTACCAGAGCGAGATATACATCTGCTCTTCCTTGCGCTTGATGATGGTCATGACGATATTGACTGCAAATGTTACCCAGAGGATGATGATCATCAGATCAATCGGCCATTCCATCTCATGATATTCTTTGGAAGTGGTATAGCCGAGTAGCAGAGTGATTGCCGTCGCAACGATTGTGGCGTTAAAAAACCAGAGTTGGAAGGTTGCCAGTTTGTCGCTCCAGAGTCTGACTTTACACAGGCGTTGGACGATATAATAGAAAGTCGCGAAGATGAAACCGACCACCCAACCAAAAAAACCGGCATTGGTGTGGAGAGGGCGCAGACGACCATAGGTAAAGTAGGGAGGGAAATTCAGCTCCGGGTTGGTCAGTTGGACGGAAACGACCAAGCCGACTAGAACCGTAACCAATCCCCAGAGTACGCTCGAATGTACGAAACTCTTGACAATGTCCGTATTGTACTGCGGCTTCTCCATTGTTCCTCCTTGTAATTACCACCCTGAAACAGGGACATTTAAATTTAAAAAAGTGTAGTATGGAACAGGTAAATGTCAATAAAATAACAGTGAATCCTTACCCAGGCGGTGATGATTCTAGAGCCCACAAACTAAACTGTCAAATAAAAAATACCGTATACTGTGTAACCTATCGGAAGATTTGAGAAAAAGGGCTGTAACTTCTTGAAAGGAATTGATAAAAGTTGCGTATGAGTCTTGCGAAGAAACTCTTTATATATACAGGTGGTGTTTTATTGGTTCTGCTGATAGTCACCTTCGGATTGTTGGAAAAACGTCAGGCGGTGCTCTGGCAAGAGCATTTACAGGCCCAACATCTTGCCGCAGCCCGTTTTGCTACCCCTGAAATTTTAAAACATTTCCGCGGTGATTTTACTCAGTTATCACCGCAGAAGCAGGGTGAGATGGTGCATCTTCTCGGGTTCAGTCATGACCTGATTCGCTTTTCGCTCCATTCCGTCACTGGACGGGCGCTCTTTGTCTCGGCTATTTTCCCTGGGTTCAACGATCAAGATCTACCGACTGAAAAGATATTTGAAGCAGACGACCAGGATCTAACTTATCGGGTGCTCCCTGATTTACAGGGGCGTCGTGTCCTCGATGTTGTTGTCCCTGCGTTCAGCCCGGCGGGATCACGTTTACTCAGCGTGCGATTCTATTATTCTTACCGGTCCGTAGATCAGCAGTTGACCGAAATGCATCAGGCTTTTTTAAGTATTGCGGTCGGGGCAGCTCTTGTCTCCTTATTACTTGCGGCCTTTGGTGCCCGGCGTTTGACACGTCCTATTCAACAATTAACCGATGGTGCACGAGCTATTGCTCGAGGAGATCTAGAAACGCGGATTCCGATTCGTGGAGCAGATGAATTGACGGTTTTAGCTGGAGCCTTTAACGAGATGGCGGGCAGCCTCAATTCAAGTCGAGAAGAATTGACACGGCGTAATGAGCAGTTAATAAGTGCCAATGAAGAACTGCACCGTATCTACGAGAGACTAACCAGAGCGGAACGTCTGGCGGCTGTAGGGCAGGTTGCTGCAGGAGTCTCACACGAAATAGACAATCCGGTTGGAATCATTCTTGGTTATGCCCAGCTTCTCCTTGAGGATTTGTCACAAGACGATACTCGTCGAGAGGA
Source organism: Deltaproteobacteria bacterium (assembly GCA_024280485.1). Taxonomy (GTDB): domain Bacteria; phylum Desulfobacterota; class Desulfuromonadia; order Desulfuromonadales; family Geopsychrobacteraceae; genus Geopsychrobacter. Next base: position 26,539 of record JAJRQB010000098.1, on the reverse strand, counting down.
TGTCCAGGCGATTATAGATGAATGTCTCCGTTGTAAAAGAATTACCGGGGGGTTGCTTGGGTTATCCCGGACTGGTGCTCGTCAATGGGAACCGGTAAACTTACGAGAATTAATTGAAGCAACTTGGGCCTCGCTCCAGCCACAAAAACTTTTTGCACATATAAATTTTGATATGCACCTTGATGTCGAGGTTCCATCCCTTATTGGTGATTCAGACCGTCTGCGACAGGTTCTGGTTAATCTGCTTCTGAATGCTGTTCAGGCTCTGGATGAACGAGGTTCTATCCATCTGGAATTGCGGGCTGCAGGCAACGGTGCCGAGATTGTTGTCGATGATGATGGCCCCGGTATTTCATTTGACCTGCGGGAGTCGATATTTGATCCTTTTTTCTCGACTAAAGAAAAAGGTAAGGGGACCGGATTGGGGTTAGCTATCTGTCGCAAGTTGATTGAAGAACATGGCGGCAGTATAGAAGCGCTCGATTCTCCACTTGGAGGAGCGCGTATCCGTATTTATCTCCCTTGTGATATAGAAGGTAAAACTCCGATACTCTGTTAAAAAGTCTTTGACATCCAGTCATGCGGTTTTTAGAATGCATAAAATCATTCCCCCTTAAACAAAAGAGATGGAATTATATTCAAGATGGAGCGCGTTTCAGCCCTGATCCAAAAAGATATGCAGGCTGTCGAGGCACGATTTCGCAAGAATCTGACCTCTGATGTGCCACTCATTGGGCAGGTGGGGGAATATCTTCTGTCCAGTGGCGGAAAAAGAATCCGACCTATGTTGCTGCTATTAGCGGCAAAGCTCTGCAACTACTCTGGTGAGCATCATATTGAATTGGCTGGAGTCATCGAATTCATTCATAGTGCAACATTACTGCATGATGATGTTGTCGATGGCGCTGAATTGCGCCGTGGAAACCGCTCAGCTAATGCAGTCTGGGGTAACGAAGCCTCAGTGTTGGTTGGTGATTTTCTGCTCGCCAAATCTTTTTCAATTATGGTCGGCTGTAACAGCATCAAAGTTTTGCAATTACTGTCAGATACCACGACTCAAATGGCAGAGGGAGAGATTCAGCAACTGCTGAATACGGCTGACCTTGGTATTGATGAAAATCGCTATCTTGATGTTATTCGTGATAAAACCGCAATTCTGATTGCGGCAGCTTGCCAAGTAGGGGCCGTTTTAGCTGAAGCATCTCCACAGCAGGAAGCGGCGCTACGTGAGTTCGGACTTGAGATTGGCACGGCCTTTCAGCTTATGGATGATGCTCTTGATTATGTTGCAGATCTAAAGGACTTTGGCAAAGAGCGAGGCCATGATCTTGAAGAAGGTAAGATGACTCTGCCATTAATTCACACCTATTCAAAAGCTGATAAGAACGAACAACATGAAATTGCACAGATTATCGAACTTGAAGAACTGAGTGAGGTTGATCTCAACCGGGTTTGTGACCTGATAGAAAAATATGAAGGTATTAAATATACCCGTCTTCGCGCTTCTGAGCGAATTGAGCGAGCCAAGATCCAGCTTGATATGTTTCCAGACAATGAAATCCGTAACGCCCTCTGTGCCCTTGCCGACTATGTGGTGGCGCGTAACAAGTAAGTCGAGTACGATGAAACCCCCTTATTTCAAGCCGCACCTGTTGATTCTGGGGAGCGGCTTTTTTTATTTTAAACAGGATTTTGATGTTTAAAGTCAATTTGCATAAAAAAGTACTCGGAGCCTTTTTGTTGTTGTCTCTGGTGCCGCTGATGCTGTTGCTGATCAACTCGCACCACAGTTTGCGTCTGGTAGAAACCTTGTTACGTCAGCGTACGACTGAAGCTCTTGATACTCAGGCGGCTCAGGCTCTGGAGCTGCGCGCCGAAATGGTCGCCGGAGAAGTCTCCGACTTTCTACAACAGGTCGAAGGTGACTTGAGAGATTTGTCGCTGATCAAGCCGGATCAGGAATCCTATCTCGATTTCGCCTGGAGCCACGCGCGAAGTGTCTGGTACCGTCGTGGAACCAATGAAAATCCCGTCGAAGTCAGAGAGCGGATTCTGCTGTATCATGAAGTGACTTTTATCGATCCAACAGGTCAGGAACAAATTCGTATTATCGCAGGTCGGCCTTCGCTCCAGCTGCGCAATGTAGCGGATCCTTTAAACACGACATATAAAAACGAAACCTATTTCAATAAGGCTCGTCAACTTCGCAAAGGTGAAGTTTCAGTATCACGTTTAAGTGGATGGTACGTTAGCCGTGACGAACAGCTGCAGGGGGCCGAAACGCCTCTTGAAGCAGTGCTGGGGACGCCATACCGTGGTGTCGTGCGTTTTGCAACACCTGTTTTTAGAGAAGGGAAGCTCTCAGGCATAGTGGTGATCTCCCTTGATCACCGGCACCTGATGGAATTCACGCAGCACATCTCTCCGACCAAAGACCGCTACGTAGTTTTCCCCTCCTATGCCAGTGGCAATTACGCCTTTATGTTCGATGACGAGGGCTGGATGATTACCCATCCAAAATACTGGGATATTCGTGGTTACGACCCTGATGGACAGCTAGTGCCTGCCTATACTCAGGAAACTGATGAACAAACGATCAATGCTGGCCGTATTCCCTTTAACTTGCTAAACGCTGGTTTTATTCATAAGAATTATCCGGTTGTTGTCGAGGCCATAATAAATGGGGAGCAAGGCGTTGTCGACACTACTAATGTTGGTGGTTCACGTAAAATTATGGCATATGCACCGATATTCTATGAGCATGGTGATTTTCAAAGATTTCGTATCTTTGGCGGAATTACGATTGGAGCCGAAGTCGATAATTTTCATCAGCCCGCCCTGACAACAGCAAGTCTGATCCGTAAAGAGATAACCAACTATTTAAGTGAATCCTGGTTTGTGATCTCAATAACGGTCATGTTCGTGATCATGGCTGCCTACCGACTTTCCGCAAGTATTGTCGGTCCTCTCCTCTCTTTGACAGAGGGGACCCGTGAGATGGCTCGCGGCAACCTTGGAACCCGAGTCGAGGTCAGTTCCTACGACGAAGTTGGTGTATTGGCAGATTCTTTCAATCGTATGGCCAATGACCTGAGTTTGAGACAACTCCGGTTACTAAAAACCCTGAAAGCGCTACGTCGTTCCCGGCATGAAATTATCCGCGAGCGTAATTTCAAACATACCGTTGTTGAAAACATTGAAACCGGTATTTTGACTTTTGATGGCGAACGTCAGGTGACATCATTGAATGGCCCCGCTTGTAAAATTCTCGGGATCAGTCATCCAGACAAGGCTACTCCCTGGCATGAAGTCCTGTCCGACTGGCCAGAGTTTTATGCCGGACTGGAGCATGCATTTGCAACACTTGATCAGCAAAGTTGGGGTGACTATGTCAGCCTCGAGCGTGATGATCGGCAGATGACCTATCGTTTAGCCCTTTTTCCTTTAAGTTTCAGGCGCCAGGCAGGTTGGTTGCTGACCGTTGAGGACCTGACTGAACGCGTTAATATGCGTGAGCAGATGTCACGTATGGACAGGTTGGCTTCTTTAGGGCGCATGTCTGCCGGAATTGCCCACGAGATTAGAAATCCGCTAACCGGGGTTAGCTTGCTACTGGATGAACTGCATGATCGCCTAATCGGCAAAGAGCAGGATCAGTTGCTGATTCAAAAAGCGCTTGGCGAGATGGAGCGCCTCGAAGGGTTGGTAGGCGAACTGTTACATTTTTCAGCCTCTAAGCCGATGTTGATTTCTGGTGACCTGACAAAGGTCATTGATGATTCAATTTTTCTGGTGCGTAAACAATGCGAACGGCAGGGAATCGAAATAATTTCACATTTTGACGTTGGTATGCCCAAGCTCCTGATCGATGTTGATCGACTCAAGCAGGTTTTTCTGAATTTATTCAGCAATGCTATTTATGCAATGCCGAATGGCGGAGAATTGAAAATTTTGGCGAGCCGTGTTCGTAAAGGAGTACAGGTTACGGTTATTGATAATGGTTGTGGAATAGAACCGGAAAAAATAGGACTGATTTTCGAACCTTTTTATACCAACAAGGGACGAGAGGGGACAGGTTTGGGACTGTCGATCAGTCACAATATCCTCTCCGAACACAAAGGGTCGATCAGCGCTGAGAGTACCATCAATCAAGGGACCCGTATTTTTCTGCTGTTGCCGACTGAAGACGGTGGCGGAGTAGGCTAGAAATCGCCTATTTCTCTTTGCGGCCTTGTTGAATATGCGAATATTTCGCCGAATAAATTTTTCTGGTGGCTAAAATTCACCGTTACGCCTTGCCTCTATAGTCAATTCCCCGTATATTTTATTTTCGTTGCCTGTCAGATACTTTGGTACTGCACATTTTTTGGATTTTCATCAGTATTGCCGGGAGCTCCAAATGGAAAAAATTCTAATCGTCGATGATGAGGCCTTTATTCGTGAAAACCTTGAACGAATACTTGCGGCTGACGGATACAGAGCGTTATCGACAGGTTCTCCTGAAGAAGCCGTCAACATTGTCACTGAAGATGAGATCAGTCTGGTTTTGCTTGATTTGAATTTGGGGAGTGAGAGCGGACTCGATGTCCTGCGAGCAATCAAGGAGGTCGATCCAGAGCTTCTGGTTATCATTATTACTGGTTACGGAACGGTTGAGAGTGCCGTTGAAGCTCTGAAAATTGGTGCTTATGATTACATAAAAAAACCGTTCAAGGCTGACGCGATCCATCTCATTGTTAAATTGGCGCTTGAAACCCAGTCGCTGCGACGCAAGGTCAAAAGGCTGGTGCGTGGAGAAGATGATATAAAAATGATTGGCAGCAGTCCTGCTTTGTTGCAGATCTTTCATCAAATTCGCGAAGTTGCCAAGCATGAAACGGCGACAGTATTAATTACTGGAGAGAGTGGAACGGGCAAAGAACTTGTTGCTCAGGCGATCCATAATCTTTCACCAAGGGTCGATAAGCCTTTTATCGAAATCAATTGTGGTTCTCTGCCATTCAACCTGTTGGAGAGTGAACTCTTCGGACATGAACGGGGCGCCTTTACCGATGCTAAAACGCGTAAGCTCGGTCTGTTTGAAGAGTCTGATACCGGTTCCATTTTTCTTGATGAAATTGGTGAGATGGATATGGGCCTGCAGGTCAAGCTGCTGCGTGTGCTTGAGGACCGTAAGATCAGACGCTTGGGCGGGAATAGAAACATAGATATCAATGTGCGAATTATTGCAGCGACCAATGCCAAACTCAAAGAAGCTATTGATGCCAAAGAGTTTCGTGAGGATCTTTACTACCGTTTAAATGTATTTCCAATTCATATACCACCCTTACGAGAGAGGCGTGAAGATGTTCCGAGTCTGCTTGAATATTTTCTACAGCGTTTCAGCCGCGAGTTCAATAAGGCAATGCGCGGTTTTTCGCGCGATGCCCTCGATCTGATGCTGCGTTATCACTGGCCAGGGAACGTGCGTGAACTACGTAACGTGGTCGAGCGTATTTGTATCATGTATAACGTCGATGAGATCAAACCAGAACATTTACCTCGTGAAATCTGGGGAGAGGCCCCGCAGAGCGAAGTGCCTTTCAGTTATGAAATCCCACCGGAAGGGATCGTGCTGGATGATGTCGTTTGCCAGGTGGAAAAGGGTTTGATCTCTAAAGCTTTCATCATAACTGGTGGCAATGTGGCCAGAACTGCACGGATCCTCAACGTGCCCCGTGGTACATTGCGTTACAAACTGGAAAAATATGAGCTGGGGATAGATCTTCCTGGCTGAAAAAGCCATTTTCTCGCAGAGGGAAGAAGGAAGGGCTTAAAAACAATTCGCCCCTCAATCCATCTGGTGGGTCGTGCTTCGCCTCATCCTGGTCTCTTTCGGGATGAGGCATTTTGTTACGGACCTATAACCCAAACAAAGGCTATTTGCCACCAAGACACCAAGAGCGCCAAGAAACCTGACTTCAAGAATTTTACCTCTCTTGGTGGACTTAGTGCCTCGCCTAAAAGTGCCTAATTCTGGTGGTGGCTAACGTTATAGTTTCTCAAGTATTTTTGTAGTACCTTCTTTTGAGTTATAGAACCGTTTTGTTATAACAAAATAGAGCAGAACCTATATAGGTTCTGCTCTATTTTATTGGTTTTGCATGGAGGGGAACTGTTATTTTCGTGTGCGCTTTGGTCGCTGCCGACGACGTGGCTTCTTCTCTTCTGTCACCGCCACCACTGGTGCATTTAATGGTTTATCGCGTGCGGCACTGACACTGATACAACGATTGAGCAGTCGGGTTCCATCAAGCATATTGATAGCTTCTTTTGCCTCTGCATTAGTTGCCATGCGGATGAAGGCTCGACCGTTGAAATTGCCAGATCTTTCGTCCTTGAGCATGTTGATTGCACGGACCGAACCACAGACAGAAAACAGTTTGTGCAAATCTTCCTCTTCGACTTCGAATGAGATGTCGGCAACGTATATCTCTTTAACCTTAGATTTGTTACTCATCGTGTTGACCTTCCTTGGGTGTTTCAACTGGAGCGGCATAGGTTTTATTATAGCCCTGGCAGTTCGTAGCCTCGGCATGTTTCTGGTGCTCAGGATAGGCCCGACAATGATCTGGTTTAATCGGTTCAATCCCGCACAAATAGCCATTGCCGTTGAGCATGTCGAGCAACCAGGGGCAACGCTCTACATCCTCTCCTGTCTCAGGGTTAACCCAAGCGGTGTGCAGCTGGTTTCCAGGTCCGAGATCGAGAGTTTCTACCCATGCAAGGATATCGTCTCTGCCCTGCTGTTTCCAGCGCAGTAAGTCATCATCACTGACACAACCATTATAGGCATCTATCAACATGAGGCAGCAATGTCCGCACCCGTGGCAGTTAAACTTTTGACTCATTGAAACCTGTCTTTTGGTGGTTTTTAGAAGGTCTGATCAGACTCACAGCGTTTACATTCTTTCCAATGTTCCGATACCCAGCAGTTCCAGACCCTGTTTGAGAATGCGTGCGGTTAATAGACAAAGTTGCAAACGGCTGTTACGTGATTTTTCTGATTCGGCACTGAGGACCGGGCAGTTTTTATAAAAACTGGAAAAGGTGGAAGCCAGATCGTAAAGATATGCACAGAGGAGGTGAGGAGTGCCGCGTTCTGCTACCCGGCTGAGAATTTCGGCAAACTGTATTTGTAAGTTAGCCAACTCACGTTCAATCTCTTCTCCGAGTATGATTTCGCCCGACAGGCTATTTTCATCAATCTCCGCTTTGCGGAAAATACTGGCAACACGCGTATAGGCATAAAGCATATAAGGGCCGGTGTCGCCCTCGAAACTGATCATATTGTCGAAGCTGAACAGGTAATCACTGCTTCGATTTTTTGCAAGATCGGCATATTTGATCGAAGCGATACCAACGACGCGACCAATCTCTTCAAGTTCGGCGGCATCCATCTCTGGGTTCTTTTCAGCAACCAGCATGCGTGCGCGATTTTCTGCTTCATCGATCAGATCGGCTAGTTTGGCGACGCTGCCACTACGGGTTTTAAAGGGTTTGCCGTCATCACCCATAACGGTGCCGAAACCCATATGTTGGACCTCGGTTGTAGCGGCGAGGAAACCAGCTTTTCGCGCGACAGCAAATAGATGGTTGAAGTGATGCGATTGACGAACATCGACGAAATATAGAATTCGATCGGCTTTCAACTGGTTCTGGCGATAGCGTAAAGCTGCCAGATCAGTGGTAGCGTATAGATAACCGCCATCATTTTTCTGGATAATCATTGGTAAGGGTTTATCGTCCTGTCCTTTGAATTCATCCAGAAAGACACATTTAGCACCCTGATCTTCAATCAATAGCCCGGTTTTTTCCAGATCCCTAACCACGAGTGGCAAGTCATTGTTGTAGGCACTTTCACCGTAAATAGCTTCTGGACTGAGGCCGACGCCGAGACGATCGTAGATTTTCTGGCAATGGCTGAGAGAAATTGTAAGAAACTCCTGCCAGAGAGCGAGACAATTCTCATTTCCAGACTGCAGTTCCACAACGAGTTGACGTGACCGTGTGGCAAATTCAGCTGAATCATCGAATTTTTGTTTGGCTTGGCGGTAGAAGTTTTCAAGGTCCGCGAGCTCCATACTGATCTCATGGCCTTCGTGACGTAACTGCTCCATCAGCGCGAGTAGCATGCCGAACTGGGTACCCCAATCGCCAACATGGTTCTGACGAATAACCTGGTGACCAAGAAAATCGAGTGTGCGCGCAACTGCATCACCTATAATCGTCGACCGCAGGTGACCGACGTGCATCTCTTTGGCCAGGTTGGGAGAGGAGTAGTCGATGACTACTGTTTGTGGGTTCTTGACACGGGAGACTCCAAGGTGCGGGTCAGCCAGTGCTGCCGAAACCTGACGTGCTAACCAACTTTCATCAAGAAAGAAATTGATGAAGCCGGGACCCGCAATTTCAACTTTTTCGATAACGCCGTTCTGTGGCAGTAACGAGACAATTTTTTCAGCGATTTGCCGTGGATTCGCCTTTGCAGGTTTTGCCAGAGTTAGCGCCAGGTTTGTAGCAAAGTCCCCATGACTCTTGTCTTTAGTACGTTCAACCGTAAAGCGAGGGATTATGTCTTCTGGTATAAATTGCTGTTTTTTAAGCTTATTTATAATCTGCAGCAGTTGCTCGCTTACGTATTCTTTCACCAGTTTTCTCCTGAAAAGTCAACTATTCGAGTAAGGGGAGCGCATCATTTCATTTTCGCGTATAAAAATCAATTCAACACGGCACCAAGTTGATCTTTGCCAAGAAGGTTGTCTGTTTAAATAAGCGAAGCGAAGAAGAGATGATGCAACCCAGATATTAGCTCATGCGCAGGCTTATATCCACCGCTACGGAATCGGAGATTTTTTTTTGGCCAGACATATAGATTTATATCAGAGCAATGGAAAGTCCCAGACTCTCCAACATCGCGTACTGAGTGTTGTGTAAGGTTGTGTTCTTGTTTGTTTCAGTTTCCAAGCGGGAGGATGGTTGTACAGTTGCGTCCACCATGTTTGGACGCATAGAGGGCACGATCGGCAGTATCGATGATTGTTTTCTTGTCTAATTTGCCCGAGTCTGGCAAGCAGCAGGTTCCGCCTACGCTGATCGTGACCTTTAATTCCTTGTTATCTACCAGAGTTGACATCTGTTCGACACTGCGGCGTAGCCTTTCTGCAAATATTTTCAGACCAGATACGTTTGCCTCCGGCATAATAACGGCAAACTCTTCTCCACCATAGCGGGCGACAATATCACTGGGACGAACAGCTTTTTGAATAGTCTGCGCAATGTTTAATAACACTTGGTCACCGCTGGGGTGGCCATGGTTGTCGTTGACCTTTTTGAAGAAATCAATGTCGAACATAATCAATGCAAAACAGGAATTATAGCGGTCAAAACGATCAATCTCTTTATCAACCATATCCTGAAAATAACGGTGATTGTAAAGTCCGGTTAATCCGTCTCTAAAGACCAATTCGCGTAGTTTTAAGTTGGCGCCATGTAGCTCTGCCGCGAGGCGGTCAGCCTCTGTTTTTGATTCCATTAATTCCAGAATTAATTGGTCATAGGAGAGATTGAGTTGACCGAGTTCTTTATTCGCTTCTTCCAGAATTTCAGAGTAAGGCTTTAGGTCTCCGGGATCGATTTCGAAAGTTGTTAGGATTTCGACACTGCGACTGGCGACTGCGTCAACGATTTCGATGATTTTCTCTTTCGTGAGATCGAAGCGTTCCATTAGCTCTGTTTGGAGGGTACGAACTCTTTCGCCACTGTTTGAATCATGGTAGATCGATGACAGATGATCAGCAATCTGCAGAACCTCAGCTGCTTGCCGATATTGATCCGGTGCCTGGTCTGGACTGTGGTGATATCGAATCGGTAAGCAAATAGAGGCGGGTAGATGCCAACAATCGAGCAGACCAGCCCCCATGCTGCAATGATCGATGCCGAGTAAGCGTTTTTCAATGAGTGAGACTGGTTCATTAGAGGTTTTACCCTCTATAATGACCATCTGGTACTCTTTTGATAAGGCTTGATGAAGAATCAATATTCCGATGTCAGCTAGCATCGCAGTAACAAAGATATCGTCGTTTTGATGTCCGATTTGGAGGGCAAAAAGCTCTGCAGCAACGGCTGAAGTGACTGAGCGCCTCCAGAAATAATCAAAGTCGAATGTTTGGTCGGATGAACCACGCATCTTTTTCGAGATAACAAATGAAAGAGCGATATTCTTGAGGACATTGACTCCCAGAACAGAGAGTGCTTTTTCTATGTTAGTCACTTTATAGTTAGGCGAATAAAACCCGGAATTAGCAACTTTAAGCATTTTTGCCGTTAAGGCCGGATCAGATGAAATGATCTTGGCTAGTTCTGTGTACGACTGCTTTTCTTGTTGAACAGCATTGAGAATACGGACTGCTATGGCAGGAGGAGACGGTAGGTTGACGCCAGAGTCAATCATCTCGTCGATCAGGGACAGCACGTCTTTTTCTGACAAGGGGGATCCTTTGTGATAAGGCTTTAATCATTCATGATATTCTAGCTTAATTATTTGCGGTTGCAATGTGAAATGATGGAGTTTGAATGGAAGGTACTTCTATTTACCCTGTCCTCGACGTTTCAATTCGGCTTGTACCAAATCTTTTTGTTGTTTTGACATCCGACGATTGGCCAGGAGTTGATTGATTGCAGTGGTTGGCAAACTCGGCAGCCAAAGCGAGAACCAAATTCCTGGAGTATGGCGGTTTTTTAAGGTCGCCATCTGCAGGTTCGGGCGTTGACTCCAACGACTATGGCGCGCCACCATTGAAATAGTGGTTGCCGTCGCTGCGACACTATTTAAAAGCTGAAATACTGCTGCTTCTTTCAGCCTCGGGCTATTGAGACAGACCTCAATGGTTCGAGAATCTCCCTCTTTGAGAAGTTCACCGACGACAATTGATGTTGCTCGGCGTGCGAGAGTGATTTTATTACCAACGGGAGTTGTTGGTAATCTTTGGATGATCGTTCGCTCAGCGGCGAGACGTTGATCGGGAGTGACTCCAGGGATAAAGCAGAGGTCGACTAACTCAAATATGCGTAAATTTGGCAATAAATTACGGACCAGACTCCCCGGTGTTACGGGATTTTTAACCAGGGCCAGGATCAATTGATGCGAAAGGTTGTTTTTGCGCCTCTGATGGATCAGCTTTGGAATGTCTTCAGATAAATCTCGACGCTTTAGCAGGGTCAACAGGTGTTCGTCAGAGAGATTGGGATTATGTAACAGGGTCTTAAGTATTTCGAAGTCTGATTCCAGTATCAGTTGAAATAGCTGATCTGACGTTGCAGTCAAGGCCATCTTTAATCGTTTAGTAAGCGCAATGTCGAGATAGCCCGGTTCCGTGCCTGTCATTTGAACTAACCGATCCGAATTTTATTCTTGAGGATCAGCATTTCAAAAGCCATGATAACTTTTGTAATCAGTTTCTGGTATTCGGGCAATTGAGTCTGGATGTCCTCACTGAAATTCTGTAGATAGAGCATGCAAACAAGTCGTCCACGCAGCATAAGCGGAATCAGCAGGACTGCTTTCGGGTGGATATGGTTAAAGCGACTTGAAAGTAAGATATTGTTTATTTCCTTCGGCAGAGGACCGAGGTAGTAGGATTTACTCTCTGCAACCGTTTGTAATACTGACGGCTGATTAAGTGGTATTTGGAGTTGCTCGAAATTAAGCAGAAACTCACCGCCAGAAGCGCCTTTCCATCCGATAGCATCGCCATCTTTGATCATCAATAGTGCAACGTCGCAGTTTGTCGGAGCCATGTAGTCGATAACGGCATTGGCGATGTCATCACGATTTTCAGCGGAATTCAGCTGTTTACAAAACAGTGCAAATGGATGTTGCTCTTTGATATGCATTTTTTGAATTTCAACGGTGGCCTGAGGATCGGTCCCTGCCGCAAGATTATTATCTTCTATGCTGATTTTCAGGTGGTCGGGCAGATTAATAAGTTCTTGATACTCATTATCTGAGAGCATATCGAGAGATTCTGTTTCGCCGAGTAAGGGCCAGTTCTCTTCGTTTTCTGTGTCTATATCGAGAATGTCTTCGTCTGCAACATCAGGCAGAGACTCTTCGGCCTTTTTTTCGGGTGCCGGGAGATTATTTTTTTTGCCTTTGCGTGATGCAAGCTTATGGCTGAGGCTTTGAAAACGTATTGAGAGTTCGAGTTGATAGTATTTTTGCAATGCCAACATCAGGCGTATTTCAGGAACAACCACCGGTACAATGATAAATCCCAACCGGAAAGCCAGGGCATCAATAATTGTCAAATTTGTCGGGTCAGCCATCGCAAGATAAAGCCGCTTTTTTTCCAGACGACATGGGATGACCTGATGTTTACACGCTAGTTTTTGCGAAACAAGATTGATAACCTCGATGGGAATTTTCATCAATAACTTAGGTTCTATATAGGGCAGGCGCAGATTGCGACTCAAGGTTCGTGCAATCTCTTCTTCACTGAGAAAGCCCAGTTCAACGATACTGGTGCCGAGTCGCCCTCCATAAAGACATTGGGCTTCGATGGCCTCTTCCAATTGACTAGAGGTCAACAATTTCTCAGTAATAAGTAAATCTCCCAACCTTTGCGACATCTTTTGAACCTCAATCATCATGTTGTCAGGTAACGCAGAGTCTTCTATTCTTGTCATATCGATCCCCCTCCGTATCAAATACTAACATGAAATTCACTGTTAGTTTTCAGGCTAGCGCGTATAGACTATCAGCGTATCCCGCTTCAGGTATATATTGCGCTGCTTTAGTCGGTAAACTGTAATTACTCTCGTTTTTCTATCCAGAGAGTAGCTCTTTAGCAGACAATACTTTTTTTCAAGTTACTAATCGGTCTATACTGTCCGGCTAACTCTGCACGGCCAGAATTGTGGTTTAACACGAATCGTTCGTCAGCCTCCCGACAGGGAGGAAGTTGTTCAGTTGATACTTAATCAATAAGGGAATTTTACATGGCTTTTAGTGATCATCCGATACTTATTTTTGATGGTGCCTGTGGCACCAATCTTCAGGAAATGTCGATTCCAGATTCAGCCTGGGGCGGTTGTGAGGGTTGCAATGAGATTCTAAATCTACATGCCCCTGAATTTATTATTCAATTACACAAAAGTATGCTTGATGCTGGCGCCATGGTGGTAGAAACGGATACCTTCGGTGCTTCCAGTGTTGTTCTTGCCGAATACGATATGCAAGACAAGGTGAAAGAAATCAATCGCCTGGCCGTTGAGAACGCCCGCACTGCTATTGCTGGACGACCGGATAAGTATATCGCTGGTTCCGTCGGCCCTGGGACCAAGCTTCCTTCGCTGAACCATATCTCGGTAGCAGAACTCGCACGCTCGACGCGCGAACAGGTCGAGGCGCTGCTTGAGGCTGGGGTCGATTGTCTGATTATCGAAACCTGTCAGGATTTGCTTCAGACTAAAACTGCGCTGATCAGTGCTTTTGAGGTGCTCGAGTCGGGCAAACTTGATCTACCCGTCCTTGCTTCAGTGACTATTGAACAGCAGGGAACAATGTTGGTTGGCTCCGATATTGGAGCGGTAGTCGCTACGCTTGAACCTTTCAACCTGCTCTCGCTCGGTCTGAACTGTGCGACCGGGCCACAGGATATGGCAAGCCATGTCCGCTACTTGTCGCATCATTGGCCTAAACGAATCTCGGTCATTCCTAACCAGGGCCTTCCAACAATAATTAATGGAGAAACCGTCTATCCGCTGTCACCTGCAGATTTCGCTACGCAAATGCATCATTTTGTCAGTGATTTTGGAGTGAGTATTGTCGGAGGATGTTGTGGTACGAGTCCGGCTCATATCGAAGCGTTGAGTGAAAGACTCGCCAATGTGATTTCGGCTGAGCGTGAGGTGAGCCAATGAAAAAGTCTATTGCCAGCCTTTATCAGGCGGTTGAACTTTCGCAGGAGATTCCACCACTATTGCTTGGTGAGCGTTGTAATCCGAATGGGTCCAAGGCATTTAAAGAGGCATTGCTGTCTGAAGACTGGGACGCTTGTCTCAAGGTCGCTCTCGATCAGGAAGCCCGAGGTGCTCAGGTGCTCGATATCTGTGTCGCCTATGCCGGACGCGATGAGAAGGCTGACATGTTGAAGATGATCAGCCTTTGTGCCGGGTCCTGCAAGGCTCCATTGATGATCGACTCGACCAGTCCAGAGACTATCGAGGAGGCTTTACCTCTTTATCCCGGGCGCGCGATCATCAATTCGATCAACCTTGAGGATGGTGGGAAAAACCTTGACCGTATCTGCAAGGCAGCCAAGAAGTACGGTGCAGCGGTCGTTGCCTTGACAATCACTGAAGAGGGGATGGCTCTGACCTGTGAAACGAAGGTTGCGGCTGCGAAGAGAATTCATGACCTTGCTGTCAACACCTATGGCTTGCGATCCCAGGACCTGATTTTCGACTTGTTAACCTTCACTGTCGGTTCAGGGGATGAGTCGATGCGAACCGCTGCGATTGAGACCCTCAACGCGATCCGACAAGTCAAACAGGAACTTCCCGGGGTCAGCTTTACTCTCGGGATCAGTAACATCTCTTTCGGTTTACGTCCGGCGGCACGCAGGATACTCAACTCAGTATTTCTCCACGAGGCGGTCGAGGCCGGTCTCGACACCGCCATTGTCGATGCTGCCAAGATCGTCCCGCTCGCTTCAATCAGTCAAGAAGATCGTGAAACCTGCTTTGATCTACTCTATAACCGCGGTGATGACCCGGTGATGGCGTTTATCTCCCATTTTGAACAAACGGTGGAGGATGACGACAACGAAGATGAAACAACAGAGCGACTTGAAGAGATCTTGCGCCACAAAATTCTTAAGGGTGAGAAGGATGGGCTGGAGGATCTGTTGACCGAACTGCGTGGGCGCTGGCGGCCACTCGATATCATCAATACTCTGCTGGTTCCTGCGATGCGTGAGGTCGGCGAACTCTTTGGCCGTGGCGAGCTACTGCTCCCCTTTGTGTTGCAGTCCGCCGAGGTCATGAAACAGTCGGTTATGCAACTTGAGCCCTATATGGAGAAAATCGAGGGTGAGGAGCAGACCAGCATTCTACTCGCAACTGTTGCCGGTGATGTCCATGATATCGGCAAGAATCTGGTCGACATCATCCTCTCCAATAACGGCTATAAGGTGTTTAATCTCGGAATCAAGGTCCCGTCCGAGCAGATCATCGCCAAGGCGAAGGAATTGAAGCCAGACGTTATCGGGCTCTCCGGCCTGCTGGTCAAGTCGGCATTGCTGATGAAGGAGGATCTTGCCCAATATCAGGAGGCGGGCCTGACTCAACCGATTCTGCTTGGTGGCGCAGCCTTGACCGCAAAATTTGTGTCCAGCGAATGTGTGCCACGTTATCAGTCTCCAGTCGTTTACTGTTCTGATGCCTTTGCCGGATTGAAAGCAGTCCGTGATTTTGAGGCAGGCACGCTGGTGTCGACCCATGTCGATATTGTGGAGCGTACTCCGGGAGTCAAGCCGGGGATCAAGGTCGAAGTCGAACGCAACGTGGATGTCCCTGTCGTGCCATTTCTCGGCTCCCGGATTGAGACCGTTGAGGATATCGATCTGCTCTTGCCGCTGGTGAATGAGCAAGCGCTTTTCCGTGGCCGTTGGGGTTACCGCCGGGGCAAACTCAGCGCCGAAGAATATGAAGCTCTAGTCCAGAATGAAGTCCTGCCGGCCTACGCCAAAATTAAACGTGAGGCGATTGCCGAGGGGCTGTTGCAACCGCAGGTGGCCTACGGTTACTTCAATTGTCGGAGCGAAGGGGATGAACTGGTGCTGGAGGATTCGGGCAAGGATTATCGCTACGGATTCCCGCGGCAGGGTTTTGCGCCGAATCTTTGTGTCACTGATTTCTTCCGTTCAAGTGAAGAGGGGTGTGATATCGCCGGGTTGTTCGTCGTGACCCTCGGCTCGAAGATGGCAGAGAAGACCAAGGCCCTCTATGAGGCCAATGCCTACAAAGACTATTTGCTATGGCACGGGTTCGGTGTCGAGTTGACTGATGCCCTCGCGGAGTATTGGCATATGCATATGCGCCGCGAACTCGGTATCGCCCAAGGTGAGCCGAAGGATGTTGCTGGCTATGTTGTTCAACAGTATCGCGGAAGCCGCTACGGATTTGGTTATCCGGCTTGTCCCGATCTTGAATTGCAACAACCGACTTTCGAGTTGCTTAAGCCTGAAAGAATAGGGGTCAGTCTTACTGAAAACTATGAGATGGTTCCAGAAATGACGACTTCGGCGCTGGTGGCCCATCACCCCCAGGCCAAGTACTTTGCAGTTTAAATTGACGATTTTTTTGAGGAGAACAAGTGTATGTTTCGGTATCAAGTAAGAACGTTTTTGGCAGCAGCAATTGTCTCTGTTTTTTTGCTCTCTGCATGTGGTGCACCACAAATTGAAATCTCCAAAATTCAGGTCACAGATGATCCCAGTGCACAACTGACAGCTTTAACCAGTGCCATTTTTGATGGTCGTCAGCAGCAGTTGAATGTTCTATCCCCTGAATGGTATGCCAAGGCTGGGGTCTCGTTGGAAAAGGCTCGTAAGGGGATGACAACTGGCGAATCTGCCGCAAAGGTCCTGCAGAATGTTTCTTTAGGGCAGGCCTATCTTGAGAAGGCCAAGGATTATGCTCGCGTCGCAAAAGCGGTGATCGGTCCAGCTATTGACGCCAGAAATGCAGCTAACAAAGTCAATGCGATGAAGTACGCTAAGGATTATCGAGAGGTTGAGAGCGACTTTCTACGTTTGACTCGGAGCATAGAAGATGGTGACGTCGCTCGCGCAAAAAACAAGACAGCAGGAGTTGCGCAGGCCTATTCAGATCTTGAGCTGCGAGCCATCAAGGATGCGGCTCTGGGCGAGGTTCGTTCACGACTTGCCAAAGCGGAAAAGGGACTGGCACTCAAAATCGCTCCTCAGACCTTCGCAGGGGCTAAAAAGAAGCTGGCGCAAGCTGATCAATATATAATCGAGCAGCGATATGAGAAAGAGCAGATTCAGCGAAAAACAGCTGTTGCGTTATTTGAGGTCAAACGCCTTGAGCAGGTGATGATTCAGGCAAAAAAAATCGATTCCATGAGTTCCGAATCCTCCTTTCTCTGGTTTGAGGATCTATTACAGAAAACGACTTTACAGTTAAATGCGCCAGATATGCGTAATCAAGAGTGGGCAGTTCAACTGCAGAACGTACACGCTTCAATCGCAACCCTACAGAAAGACAATCAGTTCTTGCAGAAGAAGATAAAGAATGATCGTGCTTCACTGGAAGAGAAGATCAAAGAGAAGAAACTGGTCATTCGCGCTCAAAACAAACAGATCGCCGTCCTTGAAGGTGAGTCAAAGGAAGCTCAGAAGGCACGTGAGATTTTAGAAGCTAAAGAGCGTGAAGCAAACGCAAAACTTGAGGCAGAACATCGCTTTCAGCTACAGTTTGTTCAGGTACAAAATATGTTTTCCAAGGAACAGGCTGAAGTTTACAAACAAGGTCATGACCTGGTGATTCGTCTGAAAGCGATTCGTTTCCCGGTCGGGCAAGCTTTCATTACACCTGATAACTATGAGTTGTTGGGTACTGTGCGCGCTGCGGTACATACCTTTGGCGAGCCGGATGTCATAATAGAAGGGCATACTGACAGCACGGGTTCTGCAGCTTCAAACGAGCAGCTTTCACAGCAGCGGGCTGATGCGGTCCGAGCATATTTTGTTGCGAATGGTGCGCTCAGGCCTGAGAAGGTTCTGGCCATCGGCTATGGTGCCGAGCGTCCTTTGTCGAAGAATGACACTCAAGCTGGTCGGGCAATCAATCGGCGTATCGATATGATTATTCGGACGGCTGAATAACTGTTGAGTGATATGCAGTACGATTAAAAAAAGGCTCTCAATTGAGAGCCTTTTTTTAATCGAGGGGGTCGAAAACCTCTTTGCCGAGATAGCAGAGCGGACAACACCAGCCTTCGGGCAGATCGTCAAACGAAGTCCCAGGGAGAACGTCACCAAGTGGGTCTCCAGTCGCTGGGTCATAGGTATAACCACAGTTTGTACAGATATAGCGCATGTTGGCTCCTGTCCAATCGGGTTCTGTAGATTTTTAGTTAACTATCAGAAATGACCTGTGCCGTAAAGGTGTAGATAGTTGTTCGCGAGGATTTCCAGGCATCTGTCGAGAGCCCGGCCTTGACGCAAGTTTGTTCGATAAATGTCTGGCGATCCCAGCCCTGTTCGCTGGCGACCTGCGGAAGCAACACCCCACGGCTGTAATCTTTTTCCAGATAGATACCGTGGACTCCAACTTCAACCTGCGTGATATCTTCAATCTTATTCAGTGGGGAGAGGACCGAAATGTCGAGGCTGTAGTTGCCAACATCGTTCTGGTCCATGGCATAAAAGCGAGGATCCGCCGTTGCCGCAGCAACCGCCATCTGTGCAACCTCAAGATGGAGGGGCTGCTCACTAACAAAATTACCGATACAACCACGCAATTGACCATCCTTGTGGATCGTGACAAAACAGCCCACAGTCTGGTTCAACTCGGGGTCATCAACTGTTTCGGGCAACGGATCCGAATTCGTCAGGCTGGCGTCAATCGCGTTGTGGGCGCCCTCGAGTAGTTTGTGACCCAGTTCATTATCAAGCAGCATATGTTGATCCCCTCTCTAGTGCTATGTACATTCTAGACAGTTGCAAGGTTGCGCAGGTTTAGGGTGTTCAGAGCACTATAGTGTTTCATTACTCTATATAGTAGAGGTTTAAGGGGGCAACTGGCAAGAAATTATCCTGACAATATGGCTGGTCCAAGGTTGAGCCGCATGTTACTTTTGGCCCGTTGATTCCTTAAGAGGAGATCGCCAATGAAGCCGGACCTGCTACGTTTTTTGTATTTGTCGATTAAGTATATATTTGTAGTGCTGTTGTTTGGTCTGTTGGCTGGCTGTGCGATGAACCCGGTTAGTATCGGTTCCGGGATTGATCCGCTTGGTATGACAGGTAACGAAGAGGTGGTGCTCGGTAAATCTGCTTATCTGCAGCTGATTCAAAAAAACGGTGGCAGATATATCGATGTTAAACTTGGTGCTTATGTCAGTGCCGTTGGGCAACGCCTGGTGCGTCACAGCGGCCGTCCTGAGCTTAATTTCAACTTCATCATTATCAACGATTCTGTCCCCAACCACTTTGCTCTGCCTGGGGGGTATGTCGCGATCACACGTGGACTCCTGGCTGTTCTCACCACTGAGTCTGAGCTGGCGGCCGTGCTTGGCCATTCAATCGGACATGTCACGGCACGGCATAATCTGCAAGGAATACAGCGCGAGACCTTGTCAAAGACCGCAAGTCATGGTCCGCTTGCATTCTCAGCGGGTAGAGTTTCAGGCAGTCTGATCAATAAACGTTATTCGCTTGAGCAGGAGGCAGAGGCTGAGCGGCTCGCTATCGATTCTATGGTGAAGGCTGGTTACGATCCGAGCGGTGCAGTGCAGGTACAGAAGCTCTTTTATACCGAGTTTGGAAAAGACGATCATACACAGTGGCGGAACGGTTTTTTTCGTAGTCATCCTTTTGTGTCAGAGCGCCTGTCTGGCATCCGACGCTATATTGATGAACAATACCCTCTGGTGACAGGTGAGGGACAGGATGTGATCGAATTTGCCCGCGCCATCATCAGCCTCACCTTGACGCGTCAAGGCTATTTCACATTCGACATGGCAAAAAAGCTGGAAAAAGAAGGACAGCTCGCGGAAGCAATCAATCTCTATCATTTTGCATTGCTTGAGGCTCCAGGCGAAGCTCTTATCTTGTGCCACCTTGGATTGGCTTATCTGCGTAATGAAGATCTGGTCCCTGCACGTCGTTATTTTATTAAGGCGATCAACCTGCAGGACGATTACTATCAATCACACCTTGCGCTCGGTTATGTCTATCTTCAAAAGCAACAGCACGCGAAAGCTCTGCAGCAGCTTGAGACTGGGTTTAAGCTGCTGCCGACTCTGGAGGGTGGCTATCTACTCGCTGAGGCGCGTGAAAATGTCGATGATTTAGAAGGAGCGATTCAGCTTTACAGGGCCGTAGCCAAGGTCGACTCAACAACCAAGTTGGGACGTAATGCTGCTGCGCGTTTAAGGATTTTGGAGAACAAATGAACGGTATAATGTCTAGAGGTGACGAGAAAGTTCTGTGGCAGGGGCGACCTGCACCACGCTGCTATACGTTTCAATATTGGAAGCAGGCGTTGATTGGAAGTACACTCTTTTTAGCCAGTAGTTTCTGGCTGATGCTGGCGCTTGAGTTGATTGGCGAGGGTCACCCGTTCTGGCTGGCGCTGTTCCCGCTGCCATTGGTTGTCGGCAGTTTTATTTTCGGACCGTTACAAATCATCATTGCACGTTGGCGCTGGGCGAAAATCTTCTACCAGTTGACCGAGCAATCCCTGTATTTCACTGAGAGTAAATCGGTGCAACTTGCTGAAATTACTGAGATCAAAGTCAAAAGGATGGGGAAGCAGCTCGCCAGTCTACGTGTCGCAGTTGAAGGTTCCAGCCCGCTGATTATCCATTGTATCGAACAGCCGGACAGTTTACTTGCCTTGCTTAACACACATTGTCCACAACTCAAGGTTTGACGGTTATCTGTTCCGGGGGTAAGATGCGCCGGATTTTATAACCAATTTGGTAGGATAAAAGAAATGGAAAAATATTTTTACCTGGAAACCTTCGGTTGCCAGATGAATGTGGTCGATTCAGAACGCATAGTCACCATGCTGGGTGAAATCGGCTATCAGCAGGTTGCTACGGCCGACAGCGCAGATCTGGTGTTGCTCAACACCTGCAGCGTGCGTGATAAAGCCGAGCGTAAGGTCTATGGCCACCTGGGCCGTTTTAAGCCGATCAAGGATGCGCGTCCCGAATTGATTATCGGGGTCGGTGGTTGTGTCGCCGAACAGGAAGGGGAGAAGATGCTGAAAGAGGTCCCATACCTCGATCTGGTCTTCGGTACCCATAATGTCCATCGCTTGCCCGAGCTGGTTCAACAGGCTGAGCAGGGCAACCGACGCCTCAGTGTGACCGGCTTTCTTGATCAGGAGACCCGTCTTAATCTCTTCCCGCAACGTAGCGACCTCGACACCGTGACCCGTTTTGTGACCATCATGCAGGGCTGCGATAACTTCTGTACCTACTGCATTGTTCCCCATGTCAGAGGTCGCGAGATCAGCCGCCCCAGCGCTGAAGTCATTGCAGAGGTTGAAGCACTGGTTGCCCAGGGAGTCAGAGAGGTGACGCTGCTCGGGCAGAATGTCAACTCCTACGGCGACAAGTCGAGCGGTGAAATCGGTTTCCCGGAGTTGGTTCGCAAGGTTGCTGCCGTTGAAGGTCTGTTACGCCTGCGCTTCACCACCAGTCACCCCAAGGATCTCTCCGATGAACTGATCGCCTGCTTTGGCGACCTTGATAACCTCTGTCATCAATTGCATCTTCCGGTGCAGTGTGGTTCCAACGAAATTCTTGAGCAGATGAATCGCGGCTATAGTCGCGAGGACTATCTGCTGACGGTGCAGAAGTTGAAGACAGCCTGTCCCGATATCCGCCTGTCGACAGATATTATCGTCGGCTTCCCAGGCGAGACTGAAGAAAACTTCCAGCAGACTCTCGATCTGGTCGCCGAGGTCGGTTATGCTGATGCCTTCACCTTTCTTTACTCAAAACGGACCGGAACTCCCGCTGCTGAAATTGTGGATAAGACCGGCGCCCGCATTAAGCAGCAACGCTTTGAACGTCTGCTTGAGTTGCAGCACAGCACCAGCCGTAACATCTGGGAATCAGACCTGGGGGAATGTTTTCAGGTTCTGGTTGAAGGGGCGAGCAAGCAAGGGGAGGGGCAGATGTTTGGCCGCACCACCGCGAATCGGATTGTTAATTTTGCCGGTGCTGCCGATCTGATTGGTACAATGGTCGATGTTAAGATTACCCAGGTGTACCGTAATTCAAACCTCGGCGAGCTTCAGAACTCATAACTCTCTTTTAACTGCGATGGAGATTGACCATGATCGATCTACACACCCATACATTTTTCAGCGATGGCGAACTCGGGCCAGCCGAACTTGTGCGCCGCGCTGCGGTTGCCGGTTATCGAGCCCTGGCTATTACCGACCATGCCGATCAGAGCAATATTATCGCCTTGCTGCAACGCTTACGTCCGGTGGTTGCTGAACTCGGTGAAGCCAATGGCCTGATCCTTTTAGCTGGTGCTGAGTTGACCCATGTGCCGCCGAAACATATCGCTGCTGTTGTTAAAATGGCGCGGGATAACGGAGCCCAGATTCTTTCGGTCCACGGTGAGACGATTGTCGAGCCGGTCATCGAAGGGACCAACCGTGCGGCGATCGAGGCAGGCGTCGATATACTCGCTCACCCTGGATTGATCACTCCCGAAGATGTGCAGTTGGCTGCGCAAAAGGGAGTTTTTCTGGAAGTGACCACCCGCAAGGGACATTCATTGACCAACGGTCACGTTGTTAAGCTGGCGCTGCAGTATGGCGCCCGTCTGGTGGTTAACAATGATGCCCATGCGCCAAGAGATCTTCTCTCCATTGAGATGGCACGTAAGGTCGCACTGGGTGCCGGTATGACCCTGTCTCAATTTGATGAAGCACAGGCCAATTCTTTAGAACTCGTCAAAAGGGGTGAAAATGCTGCCTGATTCTGAATTCGATTTTCTTAAAGAATTGGTTGAAGCTCCAAGCCCCTCTGGATTTGAGGCCCCTGCTCAGAAGGTCATCAAGCAACATCTTGAGCCGCTGGCCGACCAGATTCAGGTCGATGTCATGGGGAACATGATGGCCCGCCTCAAAGGGGAGGGTGGCCTGCGCGTGATGCTGGCCGGGCATTGTGATGAAATTGGCTTCATGGTGCAGTATGTTACCGATGAAGGCTTTATCTACTTCGGCGCGATCGGCGGCGTAGATCCCCATCTCTCTCCCGGACAACGGATTAATATTCATACTAAAAACGCCGTCATTAAAGGCGTTATCGGCAAAAAAGCGATTCATCTGATCGATGTTAAAGACCGCGATACGGTGATAAAGCTCAAAGATCAATATATTGATATCGGCTGCAGTAGTCGCGAAGAAGTTGAACAGCTCCTGCAGATTGGTGATCCGATTACCTTCTCGGTCGGTCTTGAACGTCTGCAAAATGGGCGTCTGACTTCACGCGCACTCGACGACAAGATGGGATCATTTATCGTCAGCCGGGTTCTGGCCGGTGTCCTTGCTGCCGGCGGTGCCGTCTCTGAACTGGTCTGTGTCAGCACAGTTCAGGAAGAGGTCGGTCTGCGCGGTGGAACTACCAGCGGCTACGGCGTTAATCCCGATGTTGCGATTGTGGTCGAGGTGACCCACGCAACAGATACGCCCGATGTCGATCCTAAAGGTATTGGCCGGGTCGAGGTTGGCAAGGGGCCAGTGCTGGCACGTGGTGCCAATATCAACCCGGTGCTGTTCGATCTGTTGGTCGATACCGCCGCACACGAAGAGATCCCGCTGCAGATCATCGGTGTGCCACGCGCCACCGGCACCGACGCCAACAGCCTGCAATTGACCCGTGGCGGAGTCGCCACTGCGCTGCTCGGTATCCCGTTGCGCTATATGCATACCCCAGTCGAGCTGCTCGCAGAAAGTGACCTGCAAGCCGCGATCAAGCTGCTGACCGCCGTTGTGTTGCGGATCGAGAAGGATCAGTCGTTTCTGCCGCATTGATTTTAAAACGGGGAGGGGTTGAAGTCATACAGAACCGCCCGCAGGAGAGATCATTACTCTCTTGCGGGCGGTTCTTTTATTTTCTGGTTGCCGACTTCGCTCCACTAAACTTAGAAAAAAAAGCTCTTACACAAAAGCAAAGAGAGAATCTATTCGCTTCATGATTACTTCGAGATAAAGGCCTGATTTTAATCAGGAGAAATCTGTAAAATCTTGAAGTAATCGTGAAGCTTGGCCTTGTTTTACCAAGCCTCGAGATTACTTAAGCCAAGGAGATAACCAGTCATAAAAATTATCTTCGCAGGTGGAGCGAGCTGGATAACCAAATTTTATTTTATCAGAAGTCAGGGTGACTACTCTGGTGGTGTTTCGCTACTGTCCCTACAATTCTGCCGCTTGCAGAGAGGGCGATGACTTTCGCCGGGGTTGAATCTTTTTTCCGTGCAGCACATGCCGAGGCCGGATTGTTGACCACTAGATTGAACTCCTGAAATTTCTCCCAGAAAATTTCCACCATTCGGTTCATGCGTGCAACCGGGTTTTTATATTTTCTTAGCTCACAATCGAGTTCAAACTGAATACCCTGAGCCCTCTTGCGATATTGCTCGGGATAGCTATCAATAGCTGTCTGGATGAGCTCTTTTCTGGTCTCTTCGAATTTATCAGGCTCCTGATCAGAATAGAGTTCAAGTTGAGACAATAGAACGTCAATTTTTGATGTATAACATTTCATATTCAAATCCTCATTCTTAATTGCCAATGATAGAGAATTTATTGTATGAATAGTTTGTTGCAAGCCACTTACTTAGTATTTACTTAATAAATATAATAGTAAGTTAAGGTTGAACTCTTAAAGTACTATTCCGATAACAGTTAGATCATATCCCGATTTGTAATGACAAGGCAAGCACGTCAAGTATTTATTATTTATGAATATTCTCGTTTTATTGTTTTAATAATAGTCTCTATATGAAGTGATTCTTTTTATTAAGCGAAAGCAATATGAATCATTGTTGTGAAACACACAAAAGGGTCTGTTGATTACATTGTCAGATTTGATAATGCTGAGACCATTCGTGGCTGAGATGACAGATGAACGGGTGGGATTGCAGACGGTTATAAGTTGAAAGTCGTCTACTTTGGCCTGCGCTGCTTAAAAGAACAATTCAGGGCTCACATGGAATCGCTTTGATAATTTTGCTATGTGGTTTCTTGTTAAATTTTTAGTTCCGTTAATGATTTGCGAAACGAGAGACTTTGAACCGATTTCTTCTTTGAGGTCTGAATACGTCAAATGGTTCTGATCGATGATGACGCGCAGGGTCGATACGGCAGGGTCAAGAGCGTCAACTTCACGCATGAACTCCTGCATATCCTCAAAGCTATTTTCATACTTCTCTATGGAAACTGCGACAATATCAATCAGAGGAAGAACCGGATTGTCCGCCTTGTCCTCATTGGTGGTCATTAGGAACTCAATGAAATCAAGAGCGTTCTCGTAGTCTGCTTCCGTTTTGATATCAATGACCTGGTTTGCTTGCTCGTAGAAAGAAAAGAAGGAGTCCGTTAACTTTTTAGCTTCCGCCGTGTTGGTCATTATATTTCTCCTTTCCTGTACCTTTCGCAAAGTTTGTCGTACTCCTTGTGGCTAACAATATGTCGAATAAACAGTTTCTGACCATCGAAGTAAATCACGGCTAGTATTCGTAAATTATTGCCACCAACATCGATCACATAACCGTGATCCAAATATTTAAAATTATCCAGCGAAGGGAAGACGTCCTTTAGTTCTGTTGGAGTGTCGAACTTCCCCTTTTTTAAAAGTCTATGTGTCTCCATTAGGGCCTTGCGATCCTGTGGAAAATTCCTGGCAGCTTCCAGGAAAGCCCTCCTTGCGATTACATGCATTGCATCCCTCCGGTTCACGTTTAGTAAACGGTAGCACGTCTTGCCATGGTTTACAAGAAGTAAACCTTGTTGAGTCTTGACTGCTTTCCCTGGCCAGGAAAGGCAATCTGTAGGATATTTTCATGGGACTGACAGGGATTCCACCGTAAGTCAGCATAAATTAAATGTGGTGTCCCTGGGTCTACCGCTCCCCCTGCTCGCCGGACTCGCTTCGCTATGGACATGTCGTTGTGAGAATAAAGGATTGACGATTGATAATTAGAAATATGATAATGTGCTGTCTTCGGGGATGTGTTTGAGTTGCTCATCACCCCCTCCGAGTGGCTCGCTTTTCCTGTAGACGTTATTAGGTGGGGGCATTGGTTGGTTCGAGAAACCAGCATCTGTCAATTAATTCACAAACTGAAAAACTAAATATTGCGAATGTATCCCCCCCCCCGTGTTACTGCAACAGGGGAAAGGCTTAACTTAATGTTAGTGAATAAAGGAGTTGTGGATCCATATGAAATATATATCTGTTGTTGCTCTTGCTGTTTTCTTAGTGATTTGCCAAAATTATTCTTTTGCGGAAACACCGAAAGCGTTAAAAGGGACACCTGCTACCTTAGATATAGTTAGTGACCAATCAAACGATAAACTAAACCACCCTGCACTGAAAGTGCAGGGGTTTGAACCGGGACTGAAAGTCCCTAATCGAGTTTAAAACTATCGCTATCGTTGGCTGAAGACTTATGTTGTTTAAGATATTCTTCAACCACTTCTTCGGTAATATTTC
>JAJRQB010000097.1 GCA_024280485.1 Deltaproteobacteria bacterium | reverse complement strand
GGTAAGCAGGGTTGAAACGGGTTACCTGCCTCAGGCTTATTGAGAGAGAAGAATGAACAGGAGCCGTGTACGAGGCCCGTACGCACGGTTCTGTGAGAGGGATGAGATGAGCTGGTTGCTCATCTCATCCTACTCGATTTTGGTTACCGGTTGTTTTGGCGAACAAGCAAGCGTCCGCGTTGAATTCGCAGGAAGATGGCTTCGATTGCTTCTGCTGACAGCAGTAGAACTATCCCGATTGTAGCCCCGGAAACAGGTGGTTTGAATTCAACGATTGGCCACCAGCTAAGTAGTAGGAAGCAACTTTTAAAGATGGTTGAATACCCTAACAAAGCCGTTTTGTGTTCTCCCGCAAACCAGCCGCGTAGCAGGTTGCTGAAGGCATAGAGCAGTGGAAAGAGAGAGCATGCGGCCAGAGGAAAGCGCAGGTAGTTAAGCAAGGCAGATTCAACTCCGAGAAGTTGACTAAGGATCAGTTGTGCGGCGGGCCCAGCGACCAGAAGAACTAGTAGACCGAGGCTCAGTGCGACGACCACTGCGAAACGTTTAAGCACCAAGTTGTCGGCACTGGTCTTAACCAGAGTTAGATAAACCTGTTGCAGATTGCGCATCGGACCTGCGAGTAAAAAAAGAAATCCACGAATTACGCCGAAGGATGCCAGGGCAAGTGGTGCGTCAGGGAGTCGGCCGAGGATCGAATTGATCAAGAGAGGAATGGTTTGTTGTAGACACGAAGAGTAAGCAAGAGGTAGGGCATAGCGGAAAATCTCAGCTGTGGATTTTTCGTTTTCATGCGTATTCAGAGGTAAGTGAACTCGCCAGGCAAAAAATGCCATAAACAGGGTTTCGGTGATGATGCAGCTGACCAGAGCGAAGGCGCCGAGTTGGGCGCCGAAAAACCAATTTTTGCCGAGAGCGAGGAAACCTATGAGGGCTGCGACTCGAACCCCTGTGGCAATAGAGACAAGCGAGGTGCGTCTGGATTGAATGACAAGGCCCTGAAATAGTCCGCGCATACCGGTGAAGAATGGGAGTAATACCAAGAGCTGTAATGCTTCACGGGCTGCGTTGGCGATTTCTGGCGGTGCACCGATCAACTTGATGAGCACCAGGTCTCCCAAGCCGGTAAAGGCGATGAGGCTGAGCATCACAGAAACATAGACCGCAACCGCTCCAACAAACAGCGAAACACTACGTAGTGAACGACGCCCACGCACCATGGTAATGGTGATTGTATGATTCTGGTAGGAAGGAGAGGCGATGAACAGATGAACCACCATCGCGACCGACATCCCCGCCAGAGCCGTGACATAGTCTGCGTAGCGGGCCAGCGCTCCATTGATGATGGTATGTGAAAGACTCATCAACTGTATGTTGAGGAGCAGAGGAAAAAAGAAAAGGGCGATGTCGCGTTGGCGCAAAGGTCTGCTGCTGGTCATTTGCTCAGCAATAATTGCTGGAGTTCGGGAACTGAAGAAACGGTAAACTCAGGGTTCTCACCACCGTCATTACCGTAGCCCCAACGACAGAAACAGGCTGGCACCCCGGCAGCCTTGGCGGCGCGGATGTCCGTATGATGATCGCCGACCATCAGGCTACTTTGTTGTTCCGCTTTTAGCTGGTGTAGTGCTTCGAGTACTGGTCCCGGGTGTGGTTTTTTTTGCGCGCAGCTGTCGCCACCGAGTACAACCCGGAAGTACCTGCTCAGCTTCAGACTCTCGAGCAGTTCCGCTGCCATCTGTTGAGGTTTGTTGGTTACGACTGCCAGTGGGTACTCATGGAGTTGTTCAAGCATTTCGCGGATGCCCGGATAGGGCGAGCTTAATTCGCAAAGGTTTTGCTGATAGTAGGTAAGAAAGCTTGCCAGTTTCTCCTGATCAAAAGATCCCTCTGGCAGGGCGCGTTGAACCAGCGCTCTGGCTCCATCACCTACATAGTTCCGCACTTGAGAAATGCTAAGTGGCGCCTGGGTGAAGTCGGCGCGGAGCCGATTGATTGCAGTCGTCAGATCAGGTAGTGAATCGACCAATGTGCCATCAAGGTCAAAGAGCAGGCAGCTCGAAGGCATCCGGATCAATCCCGTGCGCCGAAGATGGCAGTTCCAACTCTCACCAGAGTTGCTCCTTCTTCAATAGCGACAGTAAAATCATGACTCATCCCCATTGAGAGCTCTTCGATAATCACATTAGGCAGATTTGCAGCGCTCAGCTTTTCACCAAGAAGGCGCAGACGTCTGAAATATTGGCGTACTTCTTCAGGATCGTCACAATATGGGGGGAGGGTCATCAGGCCCCGGATCTGCAGGTTAGGGAGGGCCGATATCTGTTTTGCCAGTTCGAGTGCCTCAGCTTCGTCAGCGCCACTTTTTGATGCTTCTCCACCCAGGTTGAACTGCAGCAAGATATCTGCTGTCTCACCAATTTTTCCCCATTGCGCACTGATTTCCCGGGCTAGCGAAAAGCGGTCGACAGAGTGGATGAGTGCCGTTTTGCCGCGTAGATATTTAACCTTGTTACTCTGTAACCCGCCAATAAAATGCCATTCAACCGCTAGCTCAAGCTCTTCAGCTTTCTGCGAAAATTCCTGGACATAGCTTTCACCGAAGAGAGTCTGGCCCGCATTAAACGCATCAATAATGGTCTGAGATGGTTTTTTCTTGCTGACTGCGAGTAGCCGCACCGTCTGCGGGTCACGCCCGCAATTCTGACAAGCAAGATCGATCTGATGACGTATTTGAAGCAGGTTGGCAGCGATTTCACTCATCAAAGATACCTTATCTCAGCCGGGTTGTTGCAGAACCGGAATCGGTGCGCCGAGCGTTTCGAGGGCTTGGACGACTTCACAGAGCGGCAGGCCGACAACGTTGCTGTAGCTCCCTTCAATACGACTGACCATGAACGCGCCGAGACCTTGAATGGCATAGGATCCAGCTTTGTCGGTCGGTTCTCCTGTGGCAATGTAGCCCGTGATTTCGGCGTCTGTCAATGAGCGAAAGGTAACGCGAGTGGTGACCGCTGCGGTCCGGTTTTCGCCGGTCCCGCGATCAAGAATCGCATAGCCGGAGAGGACCTGGTGGGTGCGTCCGGAGAGCGAGCGGAGCATACGTGCGGCATCTTCTTTATCTGTCGGCTTGCCGAGGATTTCAGCATCGCGTAGCACAATGGTGTCACTCCCGATGACCCAACGTCCGTCGATGTCATCGCGGGTTGAAACCTCGCGAGCTTTATCTAGGCTGAGACGAATAACATGCTCTTCTGGCGTTTCACCAACTATTTCAGTTTCGTCGGCTTGACTGGGAATTATTTCAAAGTCGAAACCGACTTGTTTTAGCAGTTCGCTACGCCGCGGTGATGCGGAGGCGAGAATTATAGAGTTTTGCATTATTTTTGCTCCGAAGTACTGATGCGGGCTGCTTTGATCTTTTGCCACCACTCAGGCAGCGCGGCCAGTGCCCGCTCGGCCATCGCCAGGCGGCGGTCGGCACGTTTCATCTTGCGTTCCAGAACCAGGGGGGGGAAGAGACCATAGTTGACGTTCATCGGTTGGAAATTTTCGGCATCTGCTGTCTGCAGGTGATTTAAGAGCGCACCCAGTGCAGTCACAGGTTCTGGGGCTGGAATCTCATGTCCGCTGACCTCTCCAGCAACAAAGAGGCCAGCGAGAAGCCCTGCGGCCGCTGATTCGACATAGCCTTCGACCCCGCTGATCTGTCCGGCGAGGGTGATGTGAGGTGCGTTGTTGAGCTGTAGTCGTGGATTGAGTGAATTCGGTGCGTTAATAAAGGTATTGCGGTGCATGCTGCCGAGTCGCTCAAAACGCGCACTTTCCAACCCTGGAATTGTACGGAAGATGCGCTGTTGCTCCGGATGGGTCATGCGGGTTTGAAATCCGACAAGGTTATAGAGGCTGGCGTGGCGATTATCCTGACGTAGCTGAATAACTGCGTGCGGAATATGACCAGTGCGTGGATCGGGCAGACCAACTGGTTTCATTGGCCCGAACGAGAGGGTCTGAGCGCCACGTGCTGCGATCTCTTCGATCGGCATGCACCCTTCAAAGTGGATCAGTTTTTCAAATTCCCGACCAGCGACTTTGTCCGCTTCAAGTAAGGCCGCAACAAAGTTGTCGTACTGCTCACGATTCAAGGGACAATTGATATAGTCGTCTCCCCCCTTGTCATAGCGTGAGGCGCGCCAGGCGATGTCAAAGTCGATGGAATCAGCCTCGACGATCGGAGCGATGGCGTCATAAAAATAGAGATGTTCCGCACCGATAAGCTGTGCCAGTTGCTGCGAAAGTGCCTCCGATGTCAGGGGGCCTGTTGCCAGAATCGTCGCTCCGGAGGTCGGGAGTTCAGTGATCTCCTGCCGAATCAGCTCGATCTGTGGAGCGGCTTCAATTTTAGCGCTGATATAACGAGAAAATTCCCCACGGTCGACAGCCAGTGCTCCTCCTGCAGGAACCTCGGTGGCATCGGCCGCTTCGATGAAGAGTGAGCCGCATCTGCGTAACTCCTCTTTCAGGCAGCCAACAGCATTGTTCATACCGGCACCGCGCAGGCTGTTTGAGCAGACTAATTCAGCGAGTTCCTCTGACTGGTGGGCCGCAGAAAATCGCAACGGTTTCATTTCGTAGAGTTTGACCTCCATCCCGAAACTTGCCAGTTGCCAGGCGGCCTCACAGCCGGCAAGGCCAGCTCCGATGATTGTGACTTGCATATTATTTGCCTTGGTTTGATTGGAAACAAAAAACCGGTCGAACCCCTGTTGGAGGCCCGACCGGTCGTTATGTTGAAATTTTAACCGCGATCAGACGTCTTCAGTGGTTGCCTGTTTAGCCGGAGCTTTTTTGACCGTGGTCTTTTTCGCTGACGGTTTCTTCGCTACGGTTTTTTTAGCAACGGCTTTTTTGGCCGGAGCTTTTTTAGCAACAGCTTTCTTGGCCGGAGCTTTTTTAGTCGCCGGCTTCTTGGGCGCCGGTTTCTTCTCCGGTGGGATCAACTCGTTCTCCCAGTCGCAAGCCTCTTGCGGGCAGCGTTGGACTGTCCCCCAGCGCTTGGTGGTCTTGATCTCGGTCAATGGCCAGCTGCACTTGGGACAGGCTTCTTTCTTGGGCGGATTCCACAGCGCGTATTTGCATTTGGGATAACGGTTGCAGGAGTAGAAGATTTTGCCGTAACGGCTCTTCTTCTCCATCATCTCCCCCTCTTTGCACTCCGGACATTGGATGTCGAGCGCCTTCGGCTTTTCAAGGGGCTGGATATTCTTGCACTCGGGGTAGGCGCTGCAACCGAGAAACTTGCCGTAGCGACCCTGCTTGATCTGCATCTGCGCATCGCATTTTTCACATTTTTCGTCGGACATGACCGGCTCTTCGGCGGTTTCTCCGTCGCCTAAGAGGGGTTCGGTGTGGCGGCAGTCGGGAAAGCCGCTACAGGCGAGAAAACGACCGGCACGGCCGAGTTTGATCACCAGCTCCTTGCCGCAATCGGGTTCTGGGCAGATCCGGTCGGTTTTTTCGGTGGTGACGTCGGCCTTGCTGACCTCTTTATCCTTGATCTGCAGCAGTTCGATGAAGGGTTCCCAGAACTGCTTGACCAGCGGAACCCACTGCTTCTCGCCGCGCGAGATCGCATCCAGTTCTTCCTCAAGCCCGGCAGTGAACTCGTAATCGACGTAACGGCTGAAATGGTCGGTGAGTAGTTTGGCGACGACCTTGCCGACATCCTCGGGGAAGAAGGTCCGTTTTTCGAGGCGAGCGTACCTGCGGGTCACTAGGGTATTCATGATGCTGGCGTAGGTCGATGGCCGTCCGATCCCGTACTCCTCGAGAGACTTGACCAGACTCGCTTCGGGAAAACGGGGTGGCGGCTGGGTGAAATGCTGCTCGGGAATCAGCTCCTGCATGTTGAGGGCTTCCCCCTCCTGCAGGGCCGGCAGCAGGCCTTCTTTATTCTCGTCTTCGCCGTTGTCCGTCCCTTCGATGTAGAGGGTCATAAAGCCGGCAAAACGGATAATCTGGCCACTGGCGCGGAAACTGTAGTTTTCTCCTGCCGCAATATCAACCGTGGTGGCATCGAAAATGGCCTGGGCCATCTGCGAGGCAACGGTGCGTTTCCAGATCAGTTGATAGAGGCGCAGTTGATCGGAAGAGAGGTAGGCCTTGAGTGATTCCGGGGTACGGGCCACAGAGGTCGGGCGGACCGCCTCATGCGCTTCCTGGGCATTCTTGCTTTTATTGCGGAAGGTCCGGGGTTCTTCCAAGGCGTACTCTTTGCCGTAGAGCTGGCTGATGACTTCGCGGGCCTCATCGGTCACGACGGTTGAAAGTGCAACCGAGTCGGTTCGCATATAGGTGATCAGGCCATGGGTCCCATCATCGACCGCGATCCCCTCATAGAGTTTTTGGGCGGTACTCATGGTTTTACGCGCCGAAAAGCCGAGTTTACGACTGGCTTCCTGCTGCAGGGTACTGGTGGTGAAGGGCGGCGCCGGATTACGCTTGCGCTGCTTCTTTTCGAGCTTGACAATGCTCCACACGGCACCCTTGAGATCGTTCAGAACGGTCTGGGCCTCCTGCTCGGCGGGCAGGGCAAATTTATCGAGTTTCTTGCCGTCTTTGCTGTGCAGGTAGGCGCTGAACGGTTCCTTGCCGCTATTGGTCAGATCGGCCTCGATACTCCAATATTCACGCGGCTCAAAGGCATCGATGGCGTCTTCACGTTCACAGACCATGCGTAAGGCAACCGATTGGACGCGACCGGCCGAGAGACCGTAATGGATCTTCTTCCAGAGAAAAGGCGAAAGGTTGAAGCCGACCAGATAATCGAGGACTGAACGCGCCTGTTGGGCATCGACCATGTCTCGGGCTATTGCGCGCGGCGCTGCCATGGCGGCATCAATCGCTGGTTTGGTGATTTCTTGAAAGGTCACCCGCTTGACCTTGGGCTTGTCGCCATGTTCATCAATCCCCAGAGCCTCAAGCAGGTGCCAGGCGATCGCTTCTCCTTCACGGTCGAGGTCGGTCGCGAGGATCAGTTCATCGCTTTTGGCGACCTCTTTTTTGAGGAGATCGATATGCTTCTGACTCTCGGGGAGAATATGATACTTGGGGCGAAAATCATGCTCAATATCGACCGAACCCTGCTTGCTCGGCAGGGCGCGTACATGGCCGTAGGAGGCCAGGACCTTGTAGCCCTTGCCGAGAAACTTTTCTATGGTCTTCGCCTTGGCCGGCGATTCGACAATTACCAGTGATTGAGCCATGAAACTTTCCTCTCGCCGGGAACAATATCGAGGCCCGGAACCTAAAAGGGCTGCGCAATACGCAGCCCGGACGCTCTGCTAATGGTAGATGCGTGCCCAGTCTTCAGTCATCAAGCAGTCGATCTCGCGTTGCCACTGATTACTGTTTTTTGTAAGCAGGGAGAGAGCGGTAAGAATTTTCATCTCCTGAAGGCTGACCGGCTCTTCGGCGGCGGCAACAATGCGATCTATCAATTCTTCTTCAATGTCATTATTAATCAGGCCCATAGCGCGTAGCCGGACCAAGAAACCGCGAGCCTCAGTATCTATGAGTCGACACTCTTCGGCAGTAAACATACGCATAGTTGAGGATGAAGTGCTGATGTTGACTTCGTCATATTGCTGCTGTGATTGATCGAGAGCAGTTGATTCCATCCAGGAGAAAGCATCGTTGATCTCCTGGGCATCGAAGCCCTCCGACATCAGTTCGGCAATCAGCTCTTGTTCACTGATCGCTGCACCATTAGCACCCAGAACATATTTGGCAATGAGATTGACGATTGCCAGAACTCGCTCGCGCAAGTAG
>JAJRQB010000096.1 GCA_024280485.1 Deltaproteobacteria bacterium | reverse complement strand
TAGATGTGTTCCAACAATGAAGCACAACATCTTTACAACGCTGTCGAGCGGTATCTGTGAGCCACTGATCGCCTGAAAAATAAAGGCCGGGACAAACACATAGTAGGCCGCTCGCGTTAGAGTCCGTGCTTGCAACTCCAGGCGACCACCAACCAGATAGCCGATCGCGACAATTCCGAAAACGGGCAAAAGAACATTGAGAAAAACTGAAAGAATTTCAGTCATGGGCAACCTTTATGGAGACAAGGAATCCAGATTAATAGATATTTTAAACTAGTCTCTTTTTTCATGTACGCCAAACAAAAAAAGGCTCCCGGAAAATACCGAGAGCCTTTTTTGTTCTTATCTAAAGTGACTTACTTGCCGCAATCAGCTTGCAGCCCAGCAAGTTTCTTGTACAGGTCGTAGCGATTCGCTACGTCCTTGGCGGAAGCCGCCATCAATGCTTCAGCATTCTCTGGGTTGGCCTTTTTAAGCACCCGGAAACGGTTCTGCTTGCCCGCATATTCCTCGAAGCTGATGGAGGGCTCTTTGCTGTCCATTTGTAACGGATTTTTGCCTTCTTCAGCAAGACGGGGATCGTAACGGAACAATGGCCAGTGACCACAGTTCACAGCATCCTTACAGTTATCGACCGCTTTGGCCATGTCGATACCGTGAGCGATACAGTGGCTGTAAGCAAGGATCAGTGAAGGACCATCATAAGCATCAGCTTCGATCATCGCTTTAACAACCTGAGCCGGGTTGGAAAGAGCAACACGGGCAACGTAGATGTTGCCGTAGGTCATGGCAATCATCGACAAGTCTTTCTTTGGCATCTCTTTCCCGCCAGCAGCAAACTGGGCAACAGCACCGATCGGAGTCGACTTGGATGCCTGACCGCCGGTGTTGGAGTAAACCTCGGTATCGAGCACCAGCACGTTGACATTTTCACCAGAAGCCAGGACGTGATCGAGACCACCGTAACCGATGTCGTAAGCCCAGCCGTCTCCACCGTGGATCCAGACCGACTTTACGACCAGGTAGTCGACATTGATCAAAAGCTGCTTGGCTGTTTCATGGGTACAAGCCGAAAGGATTTTCTTTAGCTGAGCCACCCGTCCACGCTGAATTTCAATCTCTTCCTGAGAATCTTGTGCTGAAGCGAGAATCTCCTTCTTCAGGTCTGCGGTACCAGCGCAGGCGGCGCAACCACAGTCGATGTTGCCGGTCAGCAGTTCACAGGAATATTCAGCGGTCTTGTCAATCGCCAGGCGCATGCCAAAACCGAACTCGGCATTATCTTCGAACAGCGAGTTGCTCCATGCTGGCCCGAGGCCATCCTTACGCTTGGACCATGGTGTGGTCGGCAGGTTGCCACCGTAGATTGAGGAACAACCGGTCGCATTGGCGACGACCATCCGATCGCCGAACAGCTGCGAGCAGAGCTTGACGAATGGGGTCTCACCACAGCCAGCACAGGCGCCGGAAAATTCGAACATCGGCGGCAGGAACTGGCTACCCTTGACGGTAGCACGGTTGAAGAGTGACTCGTCAGGATCTGGCAGGCCGAGGAAGAAGTCGAAGTTGGCCCGCTCAGTCTCACGCAGCGCAGGCTGTGGAGCCATGTTGATCGCCTTGATGCCCTCTTCGGTCTTGCTCTTGGCCGGGCAGTTGTGGACACAGGCAGCACAACCGGTGCAGTCTTCAACCGCAACCTGCAGGGTGAATTTCTTGCCTTCGAGGTCCTTGCCTCTGGCCGGAACCGACTTGAAGGTCGCCGGAGCACCTTTAAGATCGGCTTCGTCATAAAACTTCATCCGGATTGTGGAGTGCGGGCACATGAAAGAACAGATGCCGCACTGAATACAGAGGTCCTCTTTCCATACCGGTGTAGTAACTGCGATATTCCGCTTTTCGACACAAGCAGTGTGGGTCGGGAAGGTGCCATCTTCCGACATCGCCGACAGGGGCAGTTTGTGACCGAGGCCATCGATGATCGGGCCGAGGGTGGTCTGAACCATTTCAGAGCAACCGTCCCACTTGCCAACCTGCATTTCGATAGCACTATCAGCAGTCGCCGGAATTTCAACCGTAGCAACATTCTCAAGTGCCGCATCAACGGCCTGCTTATTCATGTTGACGACTTTTTCGCCAGCCTTGCTGTAAGACTTGACGATAGCGCCCTTGATCTCAGTGATTGCCAGATCGAGGGAGATGATGTTGGAGATCTTGAAGAATGCGGTCTGCATGATGACGTTGATCCGTGCACCGAGGCCGAGCTTCTCACCCAGGGCGATACCATCAATGACATAGAACTTCATCTGCTTGTCGATGATCTGTTGCTGAACGTATTTCGGCAAGTGGGCCCAGACATCATTTTTACTGAACGGCGAGTTGAGCAGAAAGGTTGCGCCCTGCTTGGCGTTTTTGAGCATGTCGTACTTCTCAAGGAAGGAGAAGTTGTGACAGGCGACAAAGTCGGATTCATTCTCTGAGATCAGGTAGGTATTCTTGATGACCTCTGCACCAAAACGCAGGTGAGAAGTGGTCAAGCTGCCCGCCTTCTTTGAGTCGTAAACGAAGTATGCCTGGACCTGATTATCAGTACTGTCACCGATGATCTTGATCGAGTTCTTGTTGGCACCAACGGTACCGTCAGATCCGAGACCGTAGAACATCGCTGCATAACCGGCAAATGGAACCTTGTAGTCCGCATCGAACTTGAGACTCTTGCCGCTGATGTCATCCTCGAACCCGACGATGAAGTGGTTCATCGGCTTGTCCTGCAGCATGTTGTCGAGTACCGACTTGCACATTCCTGCGTTGAACTCGAATGAACCTAGGCCATAGCGACCACCGACGATGCTTGGGTAACCTTCGAAGCTGGTCAGGCCATCGCTCATACCTTCGCCGATCGCGGTACGGATCGACTGATAGAGCGGCTCACCGATGGAGCCCGGCTCTTTGGTGCGATCGAGAACGGTAATCTTTTTGACACTGGTTGGTATCGCCTTACAGAATTGCTCAATCGGGAAGGGCAGGAACAGGCGAACCTTGAGCATGCCGACCTTTTCGCCTTGAGCGACCAGATGCAGAATCAATTCTTCCATCGCCTCGCAACCGGAACCTTGCATAACGACAACACGCTCAGCCTGTGGATGACCGACATAGTCGACCAGGTTGTACTGACGGCCGGTCAGTTTGGCAAACTTGTCCATCTGTGCCTGAACGATACCCGGTACCTTTTCATAATACTGGTTGGCGATTTCGCGGCCATGGAAGTAGACATCCGGGTTTTGAGCGGTACCACGCAGAACTGGATGATCCGGCGACAATGAACGAGCACGATGTGCGGAGACGAGATCGTCGTCGATCATCGACTTCATGTCCTGCATCGTCAACTCTTCAACCTTCTGGATCTCGTGAGAGGTGCGGAAGCCGTCGAAGTAGTGCAAGAAAGGTATGCGGGACTCTAAAGTTACAGCCTGAGAGATCAACGCAAAGTCCATAACCTCCTGCACGTTGTTGGAACAGAGCATGCCCCAACCGGTCTGGCGACAGGCCATGACGTCAGAGTGATCACCGAAGATCGACAGACCCTGGCCAGCGATGGCACGCGCCGAAACATGGAAGACAGTCGGGGTCAGTTCCCCGGCGATCTTGTACATGTTGGGGATCATCAGCAGAAGACCCTGGGAGGCGGTAAAGGTTGTGGTTAGCGCGCCAGCCTGCAGGGCGCCGTGAACAGCACCAGCGGCACCACCCTCGGATTGCATTTCAACGACCTTGGGGATGGTTCCCCAAACATTTTTCTCTCCGGCGGCACTCTTGGCGTCAGAGATCTCTCCCATTCCGGACGAGGGGGTGATGGGATAGATTGCAATAACTTCATTGGTCGCGTGAGCGACATGTGCGGCGGCAGAACAACCATCAATACAAACCAATTTCCGAGACATCAGTTTTCTCCTTTACTGGTGAACGAACATATAGCGATAAATAGCTTTTCGGTTTTTAAGCGTATCTATTTTTCCGAGAAGTATGGGTAGACAAGCAGCAATCTTACAAAGTGCGATAAATAATTAGAGCCATGAACTGCAAAGTCAAAGCTCCCGACGACTGTCGAGTGCCAGTTGCACAGTCGCCGAGTCGATATACTCAAGGTCGCTTCCCAATGGAATACCGTGAGCCGGTCTGGTTACCCTGATGCCAGCCCCTTTGATGAGCAGCGCCAGGTACAGTGCGGTTGCTTCACCTTCAATGGTGAAGCTGGTAGCAAGCACGACTTCAACAATTTTTTCGTCTTTGAGACGTGCCAGTAATTGTGGAATTTTCAGGTCTTGCGGGCCGATTCCATCTAGCGGCGAAAGTGCACCCTGCAAGACGTGATAGCGTCCCCGATAACCAAGGCTACGTTCAATGGCGATCAGATCTTGCGGTTCTTGCACGACACAGATGCTGGTCTCATCGCGTCCGGTATCTCTACAGATGCGGCAGTACTCTCCCTCGCTGATATTGAAACAGCGGCGACAAAAAGAGAGGTTCTGTTTCATTTCGAGCAGTGCAGTCGCAAGAGCCTCAACCTCTTCATGCGGTCTCCTCAGTAAGTGAAAGGCCAAACGTGTTGCTGTCTTGCCGCCGATTCCCGGCAGCTTGCTCAGTTCGGTCACTAGCCTTGCAAAAGATGGGAGGGAGCCTAGCATGAAAAATCCACTATTTCCAACATTTTAAAATGCCGTTCTATTTTCTTCAGGGAAGCTAAAAAAATAAAATTTAGCGAAAATATTTTTGGTTCATTGGTCTGACCAGACGGGGACATTATCACAACATGCTTCTCCATTTCAATATTTTATCGTATACCGCATACAGGTTTGGGCGGCCAACACTGAAATGTAGCGCCCCTGAATAGTTTTTGTTGTCAATGCTTCAATTCAGACAAAAAAGGCCATCGGTTTTAATTCCGATGGCCTTTTTTGTCTGAATTATATAGAAGTTTAACCTCCCGATTGGAAGCAATAAATCCCTTGGTCGGCTAGAACATGCCAGGCAGGTTCATTCCGCCTGTGACCTTGCCCATCTCTTCCTGCATCATCTCCTGACTTTGTTTCATCGCTTCGTTGACCGCCGCCGAAACCAGGTCCTGCAGCATTTCGATATCCTCAGGGTCGACCACGTCTTTTTCAATTTTCAGGCTGACAAGCTGCATTTTGCCGTTTACCAACGCAGTTACCATGCCGCCGCCAGAGGTCGCCTCGACTTCGCGACCTTCAAGTTCCTGTTGGACACGGGCAATGCGTTGCTGCATCTGCTGTGCTTGCTTCATGATATTTCCAAGACCTTTTGCCATCTGCTTTTCTCCTTGTAAACGAATGGACTCTATCTATTAGACAAAACCTTTATCGATCGGGCGAACATCTTCGACCTCGCCCTCAAATATCGTTTGTGCTGCCTTGATCATTGGGTGTTCGGTGGCATTGTCGCGCAACTGTTGCTGACGACTGATTTGCTCTTCCTTCTGCTGCTGCGCAAAGGTGGGAGTAGAAGATTTATGGTCATCCCTCAGTTGGGACACCTCAATTTTGACCTCCTGGCCAAAATATTCCGTCGCCATGGCTTCGAGTGAACCACGTGTGTCACTGTCACCGAAGAATTGTAGGTTAAACGATCCCGCTGGATAGCCAATCTTTAAATGTGGCAATTCCAGACTCAAGGGATGTGCATGCTCAAGTACCGAGCCTGTTGCCCGACGTTTGCGATTGACGAAATCGATCAGCCCCGCCCAGTCTGCTTGTCCCTGTATCGCAACGGGTGAGGCCTCAACCTTTTTTGCTGGGGGCTCTTCCACGAAGGCGGGCTCGTCGGTCGGAAGAGGTGGCGGGGCAGGTGCCGCGACCTCCGCTCTTGTCGTACTCGGGGCGGAGGCCCCTGAGGCTGGTAGTCTTTTTTCCATCAGATCAAGTTTGTGAATCAGGGCGCTAACATCGGCCCCGCTTGGCAGGTTGGCCAACTTGACTACGGCCATCTCAACGCTCAGGCGCGGATAGTTAGAATGTGCAATTTGTGCCTCAGTCTGCATCAGCAGAACTAAGGTGCGCTGTAAGCGATTGAGATCGGTCGCTGCGGCAAGAAGTTGTAGCTCTTGCAGCTCGGAAGAGCTGACCTCAAGCAAGTCTCCTGGATCATCAGCTACGGAGATGAAAAGCAGCGAGCGGACCAGGTCGATCAATTGTTGACAAAATTTGCGAAAGGAATGCCCCTGTTCGTCAACGCGTTGCAGAATCCCTAGCCCACGACTCGCATCACCGTCAAAAATTGCCTCAACCAGATTGATCAACAAACGCTGATCGACCATGCCGAGTAAGCCCTGGAGATGAGTGTCATCAACCTGCTCACCAAAGAAAGCGATAACCTGATCGAAGGTTGATTGAGAATCACGCATACTGCCACCTCCGGCGCGCGCGATCATGGCGAGTCCGGCATCGCTGATATTGATGGCTTCGGCTTCGGCAATTGTCTTGAGCCGTGCGGCAACTTTTCCTACAGCGATTTTTCGGAAATCAAAACGCTGGCAACGGGACAGAATGGTAACAGGAATTTTGTGTGGTTCGGTTGTCGCGAAGATGAATTTAGCATGATCAGGCGGTTCTTCAAGCGTCTTCAACAGGGCATTGAAAGCGTTGATCGAAAGCATGTGAACTTCATCAATGATAAACAGTTTGTAGCGAGAAATGGAAGGAAGGTAACGAATATTTTCGCGCAGTTCGCGAATATCGTCTACGCCAGTATTCGAA
This sequence comes from Deltaproteobacteria bacterium, assembly GCA_024280485.1. Classification (GTDB taxonomy): domain Bacteria; phylum Desulfobacterota; class Desulfuromonadia; order Desulfuromonadales; family Geopsychrobacteraceae; genus Geopsychrobacter. The sequence goes on along the minus strand of JAJRQB010000096.1, from coordinate 30,274 downwards.
GCGCCATCAATCTCGAAGACATCGATACCGCGACTGGCTGTAATCTCGACACATGAAGGGCAGACTCCACACGGAGTTATGGTCGGGCCCTCCGCGCAGTTTAGAGCCTTTGCGAAGATTCGTGCCGCAGATGTTTTCCCAACTCCGCGCGCACCAGTAAAAAGAAAGGCATGATGCACCCTGTCCGCTGTAATGGCATTCTTCAGCGTTTGGCTGACATGTTCCTGGCCGATCAGATCATCAAATTGCTGGGGGCGCCACTTGCGCGCCAGAACCATGTACGACATGGGGAGAATCTCCGCTGGCGGAAGGGAAAGTTACAGACACAAGTGACAGCCAGGCACTCCCACGGCACACAAACAATGTTGCTGCCGCTGCTCCCTTCCGGGCCTGACGGGGTTCACAACCGTTCGTTGCGTGGGACCCGGCTGTCACTTCTGCCGGTAAAATAAAGAAGATGGCGTCGCAAAAACTCACCAACTACTGCGTTGCTGCATTTGTTCTCGCTGTTTCGACGTACATAAGTACGCCTCATTGCTCGACAATTGCGCGCCTTGTATTTGGCGCTTTTTGCTTAGCCATATACCCGTTTTGCTTTCTTCGAATTTCAACACCGTAGAAAGTTTCCGGGCTGATCAAAAATGTTTAGATGCCAGGCGCCCGAAGGCCCGCCGAATAAGACGTACCTCAATGGTACGTCGTTGAAGCGGTCCGAGGGTAACGCAGCAGGTCGGCGTTTTTCATCAGACAAGTAGAATATGGCGGAGAGGGGGGGATTCGAACCCCCGGTAGCTTGCGCTACACCCGCTTTCCAGGCGAGCACCATCGGCCTCTCGGTCACCTCTCCGCAGGCTGGACAAGATACACTAAGGGTCGACGGGTGTAAAGGGTTTTTCAGGGGAGGAAAAGCTTGTCAGCGCTCGCTGGAGCGAGCCGCGTAACGGTTGTTGGCTTGGTAAACAAAGGCAAGAATCTCGGCTACGGCGTGAAACAGTTGCGAGGGAATCTCCTGCCCGACAGGCACCTTGGCGAGAACTTCAAGCAGGTCAGGATCTTCGACAATATCGACACCCGCATGCCGAGCAGCGGTTAGAATTTTTTGCGCGATCTCACCTTGGCCGCTGGCAACCACTTTAGGGGCACCACCAGCTTGCCGATCATAGTTCAAGGCAATCGCCTGTTTCTTTGTATTCGGTTTGTCGATCATAGCTTACACCCGATCATCCAACACTCTATGGGCCGCTGGCAGTAACTTTTTGAGTAATACATTTGCAGGTGTTTCAGCTCCAGTCGTAAAGCTGGTGCCACGAATATTTAAGTCCTGCAGCCGCTCCTGTAATTGATCATTTAAGGATTGAAGAAAGTTTACACGTTGCTGATCCTCACAGGCGAATCGCAACGACATCCCTGAGGGCTCAGACAGCATATCAATCCGCAGGTTGCCAAGGTATGACAGTCTTAAATGCAAAGAGAGTTGCGTACTTTTCCCTTCTGTCTCCTCTTGCTGATCCTTTGGGTTGTGCTCTTCGACAAGGAGGAAGCCCTCTTCCAGAAAGGGGAGAGGTAAAGGCACAAAGGTTAAGTTTTGTTCAGCCAGTCGTACCCGGCAAATTTGAAACAATTCAATGCGGTGAATGGCTTCTTCGCCTTTCGGCCCCAACTCAGTACGTTCTCCAAGCAGTGCTAACTTAAGACTGCTCAGCGCGTCTCTTGTTTTGCCGCGCAACAGTTCCGCCTCAAGGTTTAATCCGAATAACTGGGAGAAGATCCCAAGGTTCTCACTTTTGATCAGTATCTCCGGTTCAGAAAGTAAGGGTTGCATTGCACCAAGAACCTGCTGAACAATTTGACGTAAGTCCTGTGGCCAGATGGGCTGTTCTGCGACAGCTAGTTCAAGTTGCTCGAACAGACCCATCATCTGTCCGAGCAACGATGGTGACAATTCATGAGTAGCAGGTTGTGCCGGAAGGAAAAACGGCAGCTTTTGACTGGCACCACCAATCAGTTGGGTGAACTGCGCAGGGTTTGTTGACAGGAGGGCTTTTAGTTCGGTCGCTAAGTGCTGAGCCTGTTCAAACTGCAGCGGTTTATGCGTTTGACCGATTTGGGTCAAGATCCCTGTCAGCCTCTCCTGATCAATGCCACGAAATTCGTGGATTAGGTTCGGTTGCTGTTGAATCAGTTGAACCATGGTTTTCAACTGTTGCGGAAGAGGGGTTGGTTCACCCGGCATTATCAACTGAGGAAGTTTCGTAGGATGAGCGGCTAACCGCGGTTTCAATTCTGCGGCCAGATGACGCGCCTGCTCGGGCTGAAGAGGTTTCAACGTTTGATCTATCTGCTTTAAAAGCCCGGCAATCTTCTCTTGTTCTCCACGGGTAACCTCGTGCATTAACTCGGGCTGTTGGCGAAACTGCACCGCTATCGCTTTTAACTGTGTCGCTAAATCGGGTGATTCAACCTGCCAATTTAAAGCCGTGAGGAGTCGATCAATAGATGCCGCCAATGCCGGGCCATTTGTTCCCGAAAAGAGCGGTGTAGAGGTTTTTAACTGACTCAGAACTGAGGCGATTTTAGCAATATCCTGCGTCGGAACCTCAGTCTGAGGGCGTAAAAAAGTCGACAGTTTTTCGAGGGTCTGTTTCATGGGCTCTGACTGTGGCTTCATTCCTTGTTGGACTTGCTGTGTCAATGAATCCCAGTTAAAAGGTTTTGCCAGTAAAGGCAAAAGTGAGGCGAGGTGCGACTCGAGGGGGGTGGCAAGGAGCTTAAATGAGAGCTTTGGGTGTGTGGTTAAAACCTGAAGTTGAAGTTTTTGTCCCGTCTGTAATTCCTGCTCTGATTGAATCAAGACCTTTTGACCCTTTAAATCGAGCAGCGCCTTATCTAGGCCGCCTTCGACAACAGTTGCCCGCACAATCTGCTCAACGCGCAGATCGTTCTGTCGTTCTTCGGGACGTGTGGCCGTCGTTGTCGCCTGTATGACCACATGGGAAGATACCAGAGGGTTTACAATCGTCATGCTGTCCTTATCGGCAAGGAAACCCCTGTACTTTAGAATATCATTGCTGACGGATGTCAAAAAAGTGGCATCTCAGTAAAGTTTGAGATGCGCCTTGCAGGAAAACTATGGAGAGTATCTTAACTATGTAATTTATATAGGGTTTGTTTTGCCTGCGCAGTTCTGGCACAGAATTCGCTTTTAAGATTCCCGAGCTTGATTAGTTTTTGCTAAAGAAAGAGTTGAGGACTGCCGATACCTAAGCAACGCCGACTGATTGGCCAACCGCGAAAGGGACTGAACGATGACAGCTACTGCCCTTATCATCTCCACCAACAATCCACCACGTGGTGCCTTGGAGAAGAAAGTTCTGAAGACTCAAATTTTTTCTCAGGTTGTTGTCTGCTCTAGCGGAGAAGATGCCATCGCTGAGTTGCAAAAACAGAAAATAGACATGATTCTCTGGGCATTCGGCACCATAGATGATTCGACAGACTGGCTTGAAACTGTGCATCTTAATCCGGCATGGACTGATATCCCATTATTGATCTTCACCAAAGAGGGGGCGCGTGAGCAACGACTGCGGGGGCTTGCACTCGGGGCATGCGACAGCGTTACCTTTGTTACACCGACTTCTGAATTAACTGCTCGTATTAATGGGCATCTCAAGCGTTCAGAGCAGATCATTCATCTGCGTAACCGTAGGGCAGAACTGGCTCAAATGGCATTATGTGATCCATTGACCGGTCTTGGTAACCGTGCGTCATTTGATCTGCGACTGGGGCAGGAAGTTTCACGCAGTCGCCGTAGTGGAATATCCTTTGCTTTGATGTTAATCGATCTTGATCATTTTAAATGGTTTAATGATTGCTATGGCCATCAGGCCGGAGACACTATCCTTAAATCAGTTTCAGGAGTTTTCACTGAAACAGTCCGTGACGCTGATGTCGCCTGTCGTTATGGTGGTGAAGAATTTGTGATTATTCTCCCTGGAGCAACAGCAGCCACTGCAAAGCGGCTAGCAGAGCGCCTCCACCAGGGGCTTGCAGTTTTGTCTGGTGAACTTTGGCAAAATAAGTCAGCACTGACCGCCAGTATTGGCCTGACTTGTTTCGATGGTAACCGCAACGCAGGCGCCAGTGATCTGGTTGGAGAGGCTGATTCTGCACTCTATCAGGCTAAAAATAGTGGTCGAAATCGCACAGAGACTTTTTTGCCAACAGCAACTCCATCTTTGCCAGCCTTTGATTACAGCTTGCCGGTATCAAACCCTCTGCAGGCCATCTAGAACTTAAAAGAGCCCGTTCTCCTAGAAGAGAACGGGCTCTTTTAAACTCTTATTTTTCAATAGTCTAGGGGTCGATTCCCATCATATGCACCTTGAGGCGCAACTGCTTGCGTTGTTCAGCAAAGCAGTAGGCAACGAGTGCATCCTGATCTTCATCTTCAATGTCAATAAAGCGCAATGCAAGCTGTATTACTCCGCTCAGCAGAAAAGAGCGAATAACCACAGCTGTGCACTCAATAATGCGCGGATGTGGGGCATCGAGAATGATCTCCAGGCCGACTTTGGCCCCATCAGGTATCTCTTCTTTGACCGGGATACGGATTCCACCCCCGCTGAGGTTAACTGGAGTTTGTACCGTTTGCGCATTGACATCCTCGACATCAATCGGCCAATAACTGACCGACAGCGCAGCATCAACCCTGAAATAAGCCCGCTTTTGCATCTGGCCGGGTGCTTCAAGAGCCCGTAATTGCAGTTTGGTATCACTGGCAATGTTGATAACCTCGGCAGAAAAGCTCTGCTTTGTTCCGTTATCAACGACGAAAGATATCTGGCAACCGGCCTGATCATCAAAAGTAGCAGGCTGAAGTTGATCCGGAAGAAAAGTGATTTCAAAGATAGGGGGGGATTTAGCCAGAGCAACACCATCGATAACAGATGATTCTCCGTCATGACGAGGGAGTGTCACTTGTACGACGCGATATTCTCTGAGGTGATTTAGTGCTGACATGAACAACCTGTGGAAGGATCTAGCGAGCAGATCTGTTACTTAGCCAACCCCCCGCAAACCCCGCCGATCAGCATTGGGCAAAGCGTAGCCAGCAATCGCAATACGACCGCTCTGTAACTGCTCAAGCTCAGCCGAAGTAACCGCCATCATGCCACGGATTTTTGGCAAAAGCAACTTGTTCAACTCAAGAATAGAGGTAATAAAGCGCAGCCGCATTCGGTAGAGCGGGTGCCCTTCCCAGGCAAGTAGATCGCTCTCGAGTAGTGGTAGCAGCGTCTCATCTTGCTTGCTGGCCGCAGCTTGCAAATCCTGCAGTCTGGCTCCATGCTCATGGGCTTGTGGATAATCGCAATTATCCAGTATTTTTATCAGCCTTTCTGCATGCTGTTGCAATTCTCGATATTGTTCAACTGAGAATGCAAGTAACTTTTCAGTATGGGGATTAAATCCAGTCATCGCCAGCTCCCTAAAGTGTCGCAGCAATACCGCTTCCAGCGGTGTCGCTCTGAATCCGTCTCTCTTTAACGTATATTTTAGCCGCTTCTATCCAGGCTTCACGCAATTCGGAGAGTAGACCCGCAACGACTTCCAGGGCCTTGCGGTCACCTTCCAGATTTGCACGTGTTAACTCCCTGGTCATAAATGCGTAGAGAGCATCCAGGTCCGTTGCGATCTCCCCACCGATTTCATGGTCGAGAGTATTGGCAAATTCACAAACAATCGCTATCGTCCGATTAATTTTTTCGGCCTGAACGACTTTGTTACCAGCGTCTATTGCATGCATGGCCTGATTGCAAAAACGGATAGCACCGTCATATAGCATGATCAGAATCTGCTCTGGAGTAGCAGTCAGTATCTGGTTGTTCTGATATTGGGTCATATAGGCATTCATTATCTATTCCTCGTCATCATACCGTTAAGAAGGTCCATCTGCTGAGTCAAGAACGCACTCTGAGAATTCATTCCGCTGATCAACAGCTCCAGAGCGTTGAATTTTTTGCGCATGATCTCTTCCCTTTTTACCAGGCGCATTTCGATTTGCTTTATACGGCTATCAATCCGTTTGACGTTCGCCTCAGTACTTTTTTTGTTTGTTGCCTGAAGACCATCAATAGAATCGGTCATCCCTTTAAGATAATTTTGAAATTGAACGGCTATGCCTACGGTTGTCCCCTCACCAACCAGCAGCTTTTCCACACCATCGAGGTTGTTCTTTATGGCTTCGGTCAAGGTGTCGGTATCGATCTTAATGGTGCCATCTTTCTGTGTTGCCAATCCGAGCTGCGAAAAAGCGGAAAGGTTCCCACTGGTCCTGACCATCGTCGTCAGCAAATTCTGCAGGCGGCGTTTCACGTTGTTCACGCCGGACTCGCCCCCCAGGATCCCTCCAACCGAACCATCTCTCACGGATTGTGACTCAATAAAGGACATCACATCATTGTAACCTTTGACGAATCCCTCTATTTGCGACTTGATTGCTCCCTCATCCAGGGACACTGTGACATTGGTCATCGCCCCGACTTCAGAATTTGTCAGGTTCAGAGTCAAGCCGGGGATCGCTTCTGCCAGGGTATTGCTGTCAGAGTAGATGTCAATCGTATCAACCCGGATGTGTGCCTGCGCAGCGGCCTGGGTTTCTGTCAGGCTGAGGGAATCATACTTCCCACCGGTCAGAGCAGTGGTTGTAATAGTTTCACCGCCACTCAGAGACAGGACAAAGTTATCGCCATCAGCAACGATAGAAGCTGTCACCCCGGTGGTTCCGGTTTCAGCGTTGATCGCGTCCATCATATCGGTCAACGAATTGGTCGGGTTGCTCAGGGTAATTTGATGTCCGGTCGACAGGTTCAGAGTGCCACTGCCAAAAGTGGTCGCAGTCTGATCGGTAAATCCGCCCGTCATCAATTGCGCACTGATATCACCATTGTAAGTTGGCAGGGTCGAGGTCATCGAAAATGTCGTGGCGACATCTTTACCGGTCAACACCAAACGATAGGGACTACTGGTCCCATCATTGATAATCGAAGCGTTCACTCCCAGATCAGCATCATTGATGGCCCTCATCACTCCTTCGAGCGAATTGTTGTTTGCATCAATGGTAATGCTGACAGGATCATCGGTACCAACGGTTAGAGACAGTTGACCAACCCCAAAATTCTGATCCGTCTTGCTCGCATAACCCTGGCTGACATTTTTTTGCACCTGAGCCAAGGAAACAACTTCGACCTGATAACTGGCTCCCGGCAAGGCATCGACGCTTGAGGATACTGAAAAAAAATCTTCGCGCGAAGCTGAAACAGATTTCTGGCGCAAATCATCGCTCGACCCAAGGTTCGCTATGTTTGCATCGAAAGCTCGTAACGTCCCATCAAGGGTGGCGTAAGCTTTCTGCCGCGCCTCAAACCACACCTTATCTGTTTCCAGACGGGTGATCGGCTGACGCTCCAGTGCCATCAATTGATCGACAATGGCATTTGTATCCAAGCCTGTCGCCAGGCCACCGAATGTGATGGACATAGCTGTCTCCTCTTACCTATAAACCTTAATGGGCACCAGCTTTACTGCACTCTTAACTCTGGGTGTCGACAATATTCCCGCGCAAATCGTCCATAATTGCTCTAAGCTCAAGCACCTCTTCTATGGGGACCTGACGAATAACTTCGTCGGTTTCGCGATCAACAATCTTCACCACCAGTTGATTGCTGCGATTGTCGTTCTCAAAACGTACGCTGTAGAGACCTTCTTCAGTGAGACCTTTGATCTGCTGAATCAGTTCTTCCGGAGCAACCCGAGGCTTGTCGGCCTGAGGCTCCTGAGCAACCTCTTCTTTAACCTTTCGGTCATCCTTGATGTTATCTACAGCTCTAGGTGAATGCTGTAACGGACTTCCTGTGATTGTGGGTGTATCAATTCTCATGACTTCCTCCTCTGAAGTCTAATGGTTAACCGCTATCTTTGAAAAAAGGGGGCCAGCCGAACCGGCCCCCGATAGCAATCTTCCCTTAGATTAGCCCAGTAGCGACAGGGCGAGTTGAGGAGCCTGGTTAGCTTGCGCCAGGATCGAAACCCCAGCCTGCTGCAGGATGTTGTTCTTGGTCATCGCTGAAGTTTCCATAGCGATGTCCGCATCAAGAATCCGACTACGCGCTGCAGAGAGGTTCTCAGAAACGTTCTGTAGGTTGGCAATCGTCGACTCGAAGCGGTTTTGAACCGCACCCAAATCACCACGACTTGAGTCGATCATGCTCAATGCACCGTCAATAACCGAGATAGCGTCGTTAGCACCGGACTGCGACGAGATACTCACCGAAGCGATATCCTGAAGAGCCGACACCGCGGCAGTTGTTACACCATTCAGCGTGTCAACACTTGCGGTTGCTGAATAAGAATCAGTACTGTCGAGGGTGATATAACCACCGACCCGTGAGGAATCGGTCCCTGCGGTCGTCAGAGTCTGAGCCGCAGTCAGAGTCCCCGCAGAATTCACCCCAGCGAAACTGGCAGTCTTGTCAGCACCGAGGGTGAAGTTGGCGATCGAAATATCATCACCAGCAGCAGAAGTCATGATCAGGGATTTTTTGTCCGCAGAAAGTTCTGCAGAAATCCCGGTCGTACTGCTCTTGTCATTAATAGCCGAAGCGACGCTGGTCAGGTCATCTTTATTGGTAATTGTGGTGGAGATGGTTGATGCCGCGGTATTGCTGCCCTTCAGTTCGAAAGTCATGGCACCGACATCCGAGAAGGTGCCCAGGCTGGCCTTGGTCGTAGCAGTTGCGGTTACACCGGTAGTTCCGGTATAAGCGTTGATGGCTGTTTCGAGCTCATTAGCAGTCGCAGCAAGCCCCATGGTAACGGCCTGAGAATAAGAAGAACCGTTGAAGGTTCCGGCCAGAGTCAGGCTACCAGCGGTTAAGCCATTAGCCGTGACCTCGGCGCTGGCAGAAGCTATAGCAACCTGCATGGCGCCACCTTCGGCGACGTACTGGTTGGTACCGATGTCACTACCTTTGGCGGAGCCAACCGAGAAGCTGATAACCTGGTTCGCATTGGCGCCAACCTGGAATTTAGCACCCGAGAAGGTACCATCCAGCAGTTGCTTACCGTTGAAGGTTGTGGTTTCAGCGATACGATTCAGTTCGCTTTGTAGCTGGCTGACTTCCGACTGCAGGGAAGCACGGTCAGATGCGGTGTTGGTATCGTTGGCCGACTGTACGGCCAGCTCACGCATACGCTGTAGCAGGTTAGTGGTCTCTTGCATGGCGCCTTCAGCCGTTTGCGCCAGGGAGATACCATCATTGGCATTCCGTGCCGCCTGATTGAGACCACGGATTTGAGCGGTCATGCGGTCAGAAATAGCCAGACCAGCAGCATCATCTTTTGCACTGTTAATGCGAAGACCGGAAGAGAGGCGCTGCATTGACTTGTTGAGAGCACCTTGAGATTTACCCAGGTTACGTTGGGCGTTAAGAGAAGCGACGTTAGTATTGATTGTTAATGCCATGGTTTTTTCCTCCGTGAATGGGTGTGTTCGGGCATCCTTGCCCTGCGATTGTGAGTACTTCTTGTGACAATTTCTTACCCGGGGGCGCGTTGACTTCTCTTGACCTCCTTGGGCGATAAATTCCCCGTCCTGCTTCTTGTCGGTCACTCCCGACAAGATCTTTAGAAATTTCTTACATTCTAATCTTCTGCAATCCTTCGAAATTAGTCAGGCTCAGCCTGAGCAATTCGGCACGGATATCCTCACTGACGATGCCCTTTTCCGGGATCGTCAATAATTCTTCGATCATTTGTTCCATGAGCTCAACGGCAGCAGCAGCACCAACAGGAATACGCCATGGCAAAGAGAGCATCTCCAATAACGCATCGAGTTTGGGCGTATTGGTCTCCAGGGCAATAAATGGAGTTTTAAGCAGCGCGGCGGCAATCGAATGATGGAACCGGCCCGAAATAAGCAGTTGAGCCTGGTTGATCGTATTCAGCCACTCAAGCTCCGAGTCTGCATTGATCAAGCTGAAAGATTCAGGACAGAGTCGGCCCAGGGCCGAGGCAAACCTTAAGTCATCTACTGCAGGAGAGGCATCTGCACCGATGAGTAATTTTACGTCGTACCCCCTGTCGGAGAGTTTCTGAACAGAGGATGAGAGCAGGGACAGGCCTTCTTCTTTTAGCGCCACGGAACCGGCAATGACGATACTTGTGCCTTTCTCATTACGCATTTCAGTGAAATTCCGGGCCACAAACAAAGGCATGCAATCAAAGGTTATGCGGGCTGGTACTCCCAGTTCTTTTAAAACTCGTGCGCTTTTGATCTCTCGTACACCACAAAAATCGAGTTCGGAATAGACCTTTTGGTAGAGAAACCTTTCCAGGCTCTGCTCGGCACGCACTTCCTCCGTGGGATAACAGGAATGGTTGATCAGGTGGACAGGGGTCTTAAGTCGCTTGCCTGATAAATACATGAGAAAGAGCAGCTTTAATGGCAGGGGCCCAAGGCCATGCAGGGACCCTTCACCATTCACAACAACGACATCACTTTGCTCAATAGCCTGAACGACATCTTTCTGCTGGCTCTTGAAGCTGGCCCAAAAGAGATCGGAGTCAAAGTCTTCTACAGACAAGGGCATGCTCGACATCGCCATAACCGCATTAATCGGCAGGGAGGTGACGGAAAATCCCATTTCATTCAACTGCTGGTGAATTGCTATGCTGGTACAGGAACATCCCCAGTGATACCAGGACGCGGTGTCGTTGATCAGCAAGGCCTTTCGCTGGCGGTGCAATGAAGTGTTCCGAATGTTTTCACGCACCTTTGGGTCCGGAAGTGGCAAAACACAGTCCCCAGGATGAATCTCGGATACAATCTCCGGGGCAGCGATCCGGCACTGCAAAGATTGGGTAACGCCGCGAACAACCTCTTCCCAGGCTGCTCCCCCAAAACTCTTCTGCTGAAAAAGCCGCATTGACCCATACCAGTAACTATCCTCCCGGCCCTTGAGCCAACGCCAGTTCGAACCGCAAGGCAAAAGCGTCCAGACCGGCGTACCGAGTGCACCCGCCAGGTGCGCGCTGCTATTGTCGATGGTAATGACCAGATCGAGTTCCGCCATTAATGCGGCCGCACCGTCCAAGTCCTCCAGCGGGTCGTACTCCGGAAAAAGAACCAGGGGCGAAGCCGCTCGGCCATTGAATGAAGAGACCTCCTTGTCATGATCGCCGTACTGAAGGTTGATAAAATCAACCTCGGCAATTTCAAACATGGGGGCCCAGAGTGACAAGGGCACCGAACGGACCATCTGTTCAGCCGGCCCTTTGCCGCCCCGCCAGGACACTCCAACCTTCAAACGGCCAGGCAGTGCGCTGAGTCGCTCACGCCAGATCAGGCGGAGGTTTTGATCCGCAACCAGATAGCCATCGCCAGATCTGAAATCAGTAATACTTTTACGGAAAATGCTCGGCAGGCTCCCGATAGTCATTCGAAAATCGATCGGTCCATTCTGCAAAAACTTTTCGGCATTGTTTTCTGTCGATTTTGAAACGACGGACACGTCGGGAAATGAGCGGCTGAATAAGGGAGCAAGTCGAGGGTCGCATTCCAGTAGACAGTCTCCGGCAGCATCCACCACATCAGAGACACAGGAGGCAAACATGATTTCATCACCTAAACCCTGCTCGGCTTGCAAAAGTATCCTTTTGTTCTGTAGCGAGGATCCGTCCCAGCGCGGAAAAGGGGCCATGCTGTGGTGAGAATTTGCCTTCTCCGGCGTCAAATAGCGGCGCCATTCGTACCCCCGCCAACCTTCTTCGAAATCTCCTTCAGAAAGCAGAAACCCGGCCAGCATAAGATTCGCATCGATATGGGCCGGGTCTAATTGCAAGCATTGGTGGCAGTGGGATGAGGCCAGTTCAAAGTTCCCCAGAGTGCGATAGCAGCTTGCCAGATTATATTGTCCCAGCACGTGGTCAGTTTGAAGCACAACGACAGCTTTGAAGCACTCCAGTGCTTCTACAAGCTTGGCCTGCCCTTGCAAAATAGCTCCAAGATTAATCTGGGGATCGACATAAGCGGGAGCCAGCCGAACAGCCTCACGATAGCAGGCTTCCGCAGTACTCAGGTCCTCAAGAGCGTGGTAGGTCTCTGCCAGATTATGATGGAATACTGCTACGTCCGGATTAATGCTAATGGCATGATCAAGCAACGAGATAGCGTCTTCAAAACGCTTCTGCTGCCGTGCCAATAGCCCAGACAATTGGAGTGCGTCCACATGATCAGGATCGCAGGAGAGAATCTGTCCATAACCATCTAAGGCACCATTTAAATCTCCGGCCTGGTGACAGGTGAATGCCCCTTCCAGAAGACTTTGGATATCTATTGATGGCATCGCCAAACTCATGTGTCGCTCTCAGTCGTAGGATATAAACGGATTGATTGTGCACCCAGTCAGGCGTTAATAATCGCTATATATCACCTCAGGCAATGCTTCTCTTGTTGAGAACGGTGATTTTTCCAGGATCACCTGAATAGCTCGATTGTGGCTTGGCACAAACAGAATCGGGGCCTGCAAGTTCAGGGTCACCTCTCTGTCTTCATGGACTGTCACCATTGACAAAATATGGCACTCATCCTTTTCGGTCATGCCCAATGTTTCCCGCTCGTTTGCATCGGGGACAACCTTGTAGCTTTGAAATAAATTGGTCGGATCGGTCAGGACAAAGGCGACTTCGGGGTCATCTACACTTTGAATCCAGAACAGGGGGCCATCTTTTTCGTTAGGCATGACAATAAAATCATGAAATTGAGCGAAACCAATCAGCCCATCCGGAAATTCAAGGACGTTTTCCGGGTTATATTCGACGCTACCAAAACGGGTTTCGGTCGTTTTCACATCTGCTCCTTGTAACTCAAAAGGGTGGCACTCAAACTGCTCAGATCTTCTGTGGCTCATGTTGGACGCTTCTTGGCACGCAGAGCAGTACGCCCAGCGGAACGCTGCTTAGATGTAATCAAGGATTGATAATCGAGATATCTTGCCGGTCATATTTAGTGCCGCCTCAAAGGAACTCTCTTGCTGCGCAAGTGAGGTGATGGTTTCGAGTAAATCGGCATCTTCAAAGCGTGATCTCATCTCACGCATATCAATCTCGATCTGGTTCATACTCAACAGCCCGTTTTCAAGCCGTGCGGCGGTATTCCCTTTGAGACTTCTTTGGATTAGAACCTGATCGTTGGCGGTGACGAGATTGTCTATTTCTGCAATGACACCGGTCGGGTTATTTGCCAACAAGGCGTCCTCAACCGTGGTCATCAGTGCAAAGATGTCGAACTGGCCCGGATCAGTCACGCCATCATTGTCCAGATCACCCTGCATCAGAGCGCTTCCGGTTATATTGACCTCAACGGTTTCGCCTGGAGAGACTTCGTATTTAACAGAACCCTGATCTCCCGCATAGGACACGGTTCTCGCCACTGCATCCCAGGTGAAAGGCCTGGTCTTGTCGTCGAAACCGGCAAAAAGATACTTGCCATCGACCTGTGCATTGCCGGCATCGATCAGTTGCTCACGCAATTGTGCAACCTCGTTAGCAAAGGTGCGTAAGTCTGTATTGGTATAGCCACCATTCCCTGCGGCGATTGCTATTTCGCGCATCCGGACCATGACATTGTTAATCGTGTCCATGTGCCCTTCCGAATTGTTGATACGATCAAGTCCTGCATTTATGGTCTTTGTGTAACGTTCGGCATTTTTGATCTGGGTATTTGCCGCCATAAGAGGGCTGATTGCGGTTGGATCATCCGACGGGCGCACCATCCGTTTTCCGGTGGCAATCTGCTTTTGCAGGTCAGCCATTCTGGTACTGGTCCGATCCAGAAAGAAGCTGAGACTACGATAAGTTGTGGTTTGTGTCGCTCTCATAGCTTACCTCTTAAGGTACAGTATGGTTTCCATCATCTCGTCTACGGTTGCGAGAAATTTGGCAGATGCTTCAAACGCATTCTGGTACTTGAGAAGATTGATCATCTCCTCTTCGAGTGAGACCCCGTCAATCCCGTCGCGCAGGTTTTCAAGTTGCACCAGGCTGTCCTCAAGACCGGTCAGGGTTGTCTTGTTACGTGCGGCCTCTACACCGATGGTTGCGGTTATTTTCCCGTAATAAGAAACAAAGTTATCGCCGCCGATGGTCTGAGCCTGTTCCAGTCCCAGAATATTTACAATATTGGTATTGTCACCCGGAGCGGCGCTGGTCCCTGCAGCAACTTCTGCCGTGCTGGTCAATGCGACACTTAACGAAGAGGCTGCACCGGCAACGGCCGCAATTGGCGTAAAGAAATCTCGCCCGGCCACACCGTCCAGCCCTGTTCCGGCCTGGTGCTGAGTGTTCACCTCATTGGCAAAACTGTAGGCCAACTGATCGAGACGGTTGGTCAAATCCGGCATCAGAACGTCCCTCACCTCATAAAGGCCGCGGAATTCACCGCCCAGAGCATTCTTGTCAATATTAAGATTCGTCGAACCAAACTTGAGCCTTAAAGCAACGTCAGCCCCGGAGGGATATCCTTCGAGCAGGGTCACCTGATCCGCTTCAACCAGAGGCATACCATTGGGTAAGGTTACGGACGCGTTGCCATTGGATGTTTCATAGCTTACGGCGCCGATACTTTGAGACAGATTTTTGAGGAGCAGGTCGCGCCTGTCACGGTCCGAGTTGGCAACCTGGCCTGATTGTTCAATGGCTGAGATCCGAACATTTAGATCTGCGATCTCTGCTGTAATTTGATTGATCCCATCAATCTTTGAGGTCAGGGTGGCGTTGATATTATTCTGTGCCGATTGAAGTTCTGTAATGACGGTACTGAAGGCATCACTGATTAATGTTCCCTGTTGCAACACTAATTGACGTTCTACTTCGCCACCGGGATTTGTGCTCAATTGACGGATACTGTCAAAGAATTGATCAAAGCTATCTGCCAGGCTTCCTTCACCAATGCCGAGAACTCGTTCGAGCTCAGCGAGAGGGCTCGACATCGCACTTTCTACGCCTTTGTCGGCAGATTTATCACTGATTTGACCGGCCAGAAAAACATCATGCGAACGGGTAATACTTTCTACCGTGACTCCGCGACCGACGAAAAACTCGCCCATGTTGAGAGCGGGATAAGGTGACAAATTCGGTGTTTGGCGGGAGTATCCCGGAGTGTTGACGTTGACGATATTAAGGCCAGTGATTTCAATCGACTTCTGGTTGGTCTGCATCGATGTTTTTCCGGCACTGAGTGCCGCATTAAGCCCGCCCATTTTATATCTTCCCCGAGAGCAGGTTGCCCCCTCGTTGGCAAGAGTGAACTTTACCGGAATGCCCGTAACTTGAGGGTGCGGTCGATTTGCCGAAGAAACCCATCATCTCACGCACCCAGCCAAGGCCAGTCCATAACAGGTAGGCATTGCGCCGGTTCTCTTTATCTATTTCAAGGAGAAGATCTCTTAACCCTTCGGTGTCTTTGGGAAAGTCTTCAATCTTGTCGAGCAGAGCTTTTTTCGCCTGGGTTGATTGCTGTAAGGCATCCATATCCAGAGAAATTGCAGCATGGCGCTCTTCTTTGAGGATGAGATTGAGGCGCTCAAATTGTTCTTTCATTTCAAGATTTTTCATATCAGGCTTGATCCTCAATGATAAATTTCATCATCCGCTCTGCAACCTTTTCAAGATCTGGGCGGTATTGACCCGAGGCGATCTGACTCTTTAACGACTGCAATTTTTCGGCACGCGCTGAAGCCTGGCTGGAGCTAACCTCTTGTGTCTGGCTGGCATTTTGTAGAACACTGGAAAAATCGACCCGGTCGTTGGTGGACGTTTTGCCGGGCTCTTTTTTCGGCTCTGCCTTTGCGGGCGTCCGAACTCCATTTAAGGGGCCGTATCCTTTGCCACCAATAATTCGATCAACCATGATCCACTCCTTTTTTCTCACCAGGTTCACCGGCAAAGTTATCGAGTTTTTCCATCACCGCTGCATAGGTCTGGTGTGAAATGTCGGGCAGCTTGCCGCCAAAAGCGTCTGCTGCTTCCTGAAATCCTTTTTCTATCGCATCTTTCATTTGTGTTAATTTCGCGGGGTCATTGCCGAACGCGTTAATTGCGAAGTCGACGATCCGTTGCGAGGTTTTTTCAACTCCAAAGTACCCATCCTCGCTGACCAATTCAGTGGCTGATTCGGGAGTTAGAGTTTCGAGGTTGATATCTGTCTCGCCGGTACTGATCAGGGTCGGAAGCCCCTGATCAGTAAGGGTCTTAACCACCATCTGCATCAGCAGCTGGTAAGCGGAGCCTATTTCTACACCTGCCAACTTGCCGTAAGTCGTGATCCCAGAATCATGATCAACACTGACGTGATCTTTATTGGAAGAATGTTTTTCATTCACCTCTACAGCAGTCTTTGCGTAGAACTCTTGTGGTTGTTTTGTTGCATCTTTAGCCGGCCGAACCGGTGATATTTTATCGACCATGATTTCCTCCATCCGAGTAAGGGGCGACTTTTTTTTGCCTTATCCGTCGGCACAGCAGTCATCCCTTATGCTTGCTATCGACATGAAAAAGACAATGCTTTAGTTATTTTTGCAGATTAATGAATAGTCCATTTGATCAGTCACCAAATCCCTTACTCGCTATTCTGAGAGTATCCGTGATAGGTTCTGGCAAAATTGACCGTTGCGGAGAGTTGTTTTGAAGGCTTGTCAGTCTTCGAAGTTTTTTTAAAAATATGGATAATTCTCTAGCGATTTATTCTTGTAAGCGAGGACTCAATGAAAAAGAAAATACTTATCATGGTCTGTGGCCTGACTTGTCTCGGGCTGTCTATTGTCTTTGGTTTTAAATACTATTCCGACCAGAAAGAGGCACAGTATATTACGACGGCAGTCCCTTACGTGAAACAGGCCATCCCCGCACTCTCAAAATGGGATCCTGTTATTGCTCAAGAATATATGTCTGAAAAGTTCATGCAAAAAACTTCTAAAGAAAAATTTGCGAATATCATCAATGCACTGTCCAGGATTGGTGCCCTACAAGAGATGGATGAGCCGATCTTTGAGGAAATTTATTCAGGAGATACGCCTGAAGGGAAAAAACAAACGATAATCAGTTATTCGATCAAAGCCCGATACGAGACCGGCGACGCCAAGATCACCTTGGGTTTACTCGATAAAGCCGGAGAGTTTTCGGTGTACCGTTTCAATGTGGAATCAGCGGCGCTGGCGCGATAACTGACCAGAGATGTTTGATTTACGGTTCTATAAAAAAGAAGGTTCTAAGAAAACCTTTAAAAACTATAATGTTAGCCACCACCAGGATCAGGCGCTTTTAGGCGAGGCACTTAAGTCCTCCAAGAGAGGCAAAATTCTTGAAGTCAGGTTTCTTGGCGCTCTTGGTGTCTTGGTGGCAAATAGCCTTTGCTTGGGTTATAGGTTTGTTGATTTATGACCCACAGTCTACATCCTATATTGTCTGAATGGCCGCATTGCGCAAACAGGCCTCTCAAGCTGCAGGTGACAAATTCCGGGATAGCAAGTTTGCATCGTGGTCATCCCTGGCTTTACGCTGAACGTATCAAGGAAGAACCAAGTCAGGGACAACCGGGAGATCTGGCCGTTGTTTTTGACGGCAAAAAAAAGTTTGTTGCTGTTGGTCTCTATGATCCCTTCTCACCAATTCGCATGCGAGCTCTGCGGGCCAGCAAGCCCGGACCCATCGATCGAGATTTTTTTGCTGATCGCATTGCAAAAGCGTTGGCTCGTCGGCTTCCACTCCTGAAAACCAAAACCGACGGTTACCGTATGATTCATGGTGAGAGCGATGGAATGTCGGGGATGGTTATCGATCGCTACGCCAAAACTGCGGTGGTCAAACTTTATACCCACGCCTGGCTTCCTCATCTTTACGATTGTCTCGATTGTCTGCTTGAGCAGCAACCTCTCGATCGCATCGTGTTGCGCATGAGTCGAGGGATGAAGCAACACCCCGAACATTTGCGCGGTCTTGAAGATGGCCAGATCATATACGGCGAACCGATCAGCGAAACTCTGACCTGCCGCGAAAATGGCCTCTACTTTGAGGTCGACCCGATCTATGGCCAGAAGACCGGTTTCTTTCTTGATCAGCGTGACAATCGCGCCCGCGTTGAGACGCTTTCCAAGGGGAAACGAGTCCTCAATGTTTTTTCTTATAACGGTGGATTCTCTCTTGCGGCGGCCCGTGGCGGCGCAATTGAAGTGACCAGTATCGATCAGAGTGGCCCTGCCCTGGAGTCATCTAAGCGTAACTTTGCCCTCAATGCAGAGGTTTCCGCTATCGCAGCGACCAGGCACTTGACGATTGAGGATGACGCCTTTAAGGCGTTGGCTGAATTGGTGAAACAGGGGAAGAAATATGAGGTGGTGATCATCGACCCACCAGCTTTTGCGGTGCGCCGTTCACAGGTCAAAGATGCTCTGAATGCCTATGGTCGCCTCGCTCAGTTGGGCGTCAATCTGCTTGCTCCCGACGGTGATATTGTTCTTGCCTCCTGCTCAAAACCGGTGAGCCCAGAGGATTTCCGCCACACGGTGTGCGCCGCCGCCGAGCGCGCCGGCCGTCCCTGGCGTGAGATTACTGAAACAAGCCACGCTCTCGATCATCCCCTCGATTTTGCTGACGGCCGTTATCTTAAGTGCATATTTGCTACGGCTTGATGGCTTAGCCTTATATAACCAAAACAAATGCGAGTTTGCCACCAAGGCACCAAGAGCCCCAAGGAAAGGCGATTGTTATTTTAATGGAGATGAGAGCCAAGCTTTTTGATGCTAGATTTTAACCCTAAGAAGCGTATGTTTTTTTGGTGTCCTTGGTGGCTAACCTTCCTTGGGGTAATCCTTTTAAATCATCTGTTCCGGGTCGAGCAGTCGGCTCAGTTCATCTGCGGGTAGAATCTGTTCAGCCAGTAACAGTTCACGGATAGTTTTATTTTCTAGATAAGCTTGTTTCGCGAGTTCTGCTGCTCGGTCGTAGCCGATGACCGGGGCCAGAGAGGTGACCAGCGCCAGGCTCTGTTCCATCAGTTCAGCGCAACGCTTGCTATTAACTTGCAGACCGGTCAGGCAACGGTTACTAAACAGGCTGACGGCATTGGCCAAAAGTTCGATACTTTCCAACATCGCTGCTGCCATCAGCGGCATCATCGTATTCAGCTCAAAATATCCCCCCAGACCACATAAAGTGATACTGGCATCATTGCCAATTACTCGTGCGCAAACCTGGATCAGACTTTCGGCCATTACCGGGTTAACCTTGCCGGGCATGATTGAGCTCCCTGGTTGAACTGCGGGTAATTGGAGTTCGCCGTAGCCACAACGCGGGCCGCTGCCGAGCAGGCGGATATCATTGGCGATTTTTGAAATGCTGACGGCGCAAGCTTTAAGCGAGCCACTGACAGCAACCAGGGCATCACGAGCAGCCTGAGCTTCAAAATGGTTAATGGCCTCACGAAAGGGGAGACGAGTTTGTTTAGCGATGAGGTGGATTGTGCGCGCTGCAAACTCGGCGTGAGTATTAATTCCCGTGCCGACGGCGGTGCCACCTAAGGGTAGTTCGTAGAGCCCGCTTGACTCGGTCGCCAAGCGCTCCTGGGCGAGCTGTGCCTGACGTGCATAGCCGCTGAATACCTGGCCGAAGGTCACCGGAGTGGCGTCCTGCAAGTGGGTTCTTCCGATCTTGATGACCTTGGTGAATTCGGTCGACTTGGCGGTGAGAAGGTTTTCAAGATGCTGCAGGGACGGGAGCAATTTTCCCTGCAGCTGTTGTGCGCACGCGACATGAATTGCACTGGGAAAAACATCGTTACTCGACTGACCGAGATTGACTTCATCGTTGGGGTGGAGTGGCCTGTTATTGCTTTTCGTGCCGAGTAACTGGCTGGCACGGTGTGCAATGACCTCATTGACGTTCATGTTACTGCTGGTCCCTGAACCCGTTTGGTAAATGTCGACTGGAAAATGCTGGTCATGATTACCGTTGAGGATTTCTGCTGCTGCATCGACAATGGCCATTGCGCGATCTTTGGCGAGTAATCCGAGTTCGTTGTTGATCAGAGCTGCCTGCTGTTTGATTAAGACCAAAGCATAGAGAAGGGTCCGGGGGAGCGGGTGCCCAGAGATTGGAAAATTCTCTATCGCCCGTGCTGTTTGAGCACCGTACAGAGCGTCTGCGGGTACCTGCATACTGCCGAGGCTGTCTTTTTCAGTTCTTGTGTTACCCATGACAGTCCTTTCTTTAAAGGGTGACCAAAGAGGTCAATTTTAAGGATATCAATCGCTTTTCGCCTGTCAATGCGCTTTTCTTCGCCGGTCTTGCCTGTTAGTATGCCCGCCATGGAAAATTTGGCTCTGTTGTTGATTATTATTTCTGCGGTCATGCACGCATTGTGGAATTTGCTGGTTAAGAAAAGCCGTGACAAGACGGTGTTCATCTGGTGGATGTTCGCCTGTGCTTTTGGCTTGATGAATATCTATATGTTCCTGCCGGGTCGTCCTTTTCCTCCTTTTACACCACGCTACCTGTTGTTGGCCGCCAGTGCCGCAGTCTGTTTTGTGCTTTATCATTGGTTTACCGGAAAGGCCTACCGTGAGGGGGATCTGTCGATTACTTATCCGCTGGCCCAAACCTCGATGCTCTATGTACCGATCTGGGGGGTGTTGCTGCTGGGGGAGCAACTCTCATTCGCGGGAGTGGCAGGGATTTTGTTGATCGTCGCTGGTGCGTACAGTATTCAACTGCGACGACTCAGTTTGACTGAGTTACTGCGACCCTTGCGAAGTTTGGGTGATAGCTCAGTACAGTCGGCGTTGTTGGCTGGCCTGGTCTATTCGATCGGGGCGATTATCGATAAGCAGGGGGTCGATAGCTACAGTGCCTATCACTTTACTTACACCCTGGTGCTCTTTATGCTCGGATATATGTCCCTGAATTTACTGCGCCCCTGCTATCGTGGCCGGGTTTTGGCCGAGTGGCGCAACAGTCGGAAGTTAGTTCTCTGGTCAGGCCCGGTGATGCTGGGCTCTTTTTTGACCTTTCGTTACGGATTGCAGCTGTCACCAGTCAGTTATGCGGTCCCGCTACGTCAGGTCAGTTTATTAATTGGGGTACTGATCGGGATCTTCTTTCTTGGCGAGTCATTCGGTAGGATGCGGTTAGCGTCGACTGGATTGATATTGGCCGGGGTTTTTTTCATTTGGCATGGATGAGCTGGCTGAAAAAGGCACACCTGCGGCGTTATGCTCATTCCTCGCAGTTCGCAAGCCTTGCATCTGTGCCTTTTTGAGCCAGCTGAAGAATTAGGAGTAAATATGAAGAATCTGGCGAATTTTCTATTTGAAGTTGGAATGTTGAAAAAGACACCACGGACCGGGTTTCAATTTCTCGGATCAGGAGCTGAATCGGTGGCCGAGCACAGTTTCCGCACGGCGATGATCGGTTATACTCTGGCGCAAATCGACGGCCATGTGGACGTAGCGCGCGTTATTCAACTCTGTCTTTTTCATGATATCCCCGAGGCGCGAACGGGTGATCTGAACTATGTAAACAAGAAGTACGTTAAGGTCGATGAAATGAAGGCGGTCGATGATTTGGCAGATCAACTCCCTTTTGGTGACGATTATCGCCAGACTCTGGTTGAATTCAACGCCAGAGAAACTCCTGAAGCCTTGATTGCAAACGATGCCGATCAGCTAGAGATGATTCTTGCTCTCAAGGAGCATAAAGATCTCGGCAATCGTAATGCTGACGAGTGGTTCCCCTTTTCGATTGAACGACTCAAAACTGACGCCGCACGCCAGCTCGCAGCCAGCATCTGGAGCACCGATTCTTCAAAGTGGTGGTTTGATGATGATAGCGACTGGTGGGTCAATGGGAGTCGCGAGTGAGAGCTGCACGCTATCTGCGGCGTTACGACTTGAATCCCATCCTCGACGTAGCTAGCGCTACGCCTGCGGGGGAATTCAGCGCCGTGCCTTGCATCTAACGCACATCTCTCACTCGTCGGGGTTAGCTGGGGTGAGAACCTTTGAACCTCGCTCCTCGCGCCTCGCAGCCCTTGACCCTGTGGGCGCATAAATGCTATCTACTTCGGTTCGGCTTTCCCGAAATTTTGGAGGAAAAAATCATGCTCGATATCAAATACTTGCGCGAAAATCTGGAGGCGGCGAAAGCGGCTCTAGCTCATCGCAGTGGTGAGGTTGACCTTTCGGCTTTCAGTGGCCTTGATGCTCGGCGACGTGAACTGCTGAGTGAAGGGGAATCTCTCAAGGCTGAAAAGAATCGGGTATCGGCGATAATCGGGCAGACCAAAGATAAAAGTCAGGTTCAGACCGAGATCGCGCAGATGAAAGAGGTTTCGGCGCGAATCAAGCAAATCGATGACGAGTTGCGCGGGGTTGAAGAGGAGTTGCAGCAATTGCTGCTGACCATCCCCAATATTCCCCATCAAGATTGTCCGCTCGGTGCCAGTGAAGATGCCAACGTTGTGGTGCGCACCTGGGGGTCGATCCCCGAACTCGACTTTGAGGCCAAATCTCACTGGGATCTGGGTGAAGATCTGGAGATCCTTGATTTTGAGCGCGGGACCAAAATTGCTGGCGCACGTTTTGTGCTCTATCGCGGGGCAGGCGCACGTCTGGAGCGAGCACTGATCAACCTGATGCTCGATCTGCATACCGATCAGCATGGCTATACTGAAACTCTGCCGCCATTTCTGGTGAATCGCACGAGTATGACTGCAACGGGGCAATTGCCAAAATTTGAAGAAGATCTGTTTCATACCGAAGATGTGGATCTGTTTCTGATTCCAACCGCAGAGGTGCCGGTCACCAATATCCACCGCGATGAAATTTTGGCCGATGCGGATCTGCCGGTGAAGTACACCGCCTATACCCCATGTTTCCGTAAAGAGGCTGGCTCGCATGGGCGGGATACGCGCGGCCTGATTCGTCAGCATCAGTTTAACAAGGTCGAGTTGGTGAAATTTGCCCGTCCGGAGGATTCAGATGCCGAATTGCAGAGCCTGTTGGCTGATGCCGAAAAGGTGCTGCAGATTCTGAACCTTCCATATCGGGTTGTCGATCTCTGTACCGGAGATATAGGTTTTTCCGCCGCCCGGACTTTTGATATAGAGGTCTGGTTGCCGGGGCAGGACTGCTATCGTGAGATTTCGTCCTGTTCGAATTTCAGGGATTTTCAGGCGCGGCGTGCCGCTATCCGCTTTCGCCGCGAAGAGGGAAAGAAGCCCGAACTGGTTCATACCCTGAATGGCTCCGGTTTGGCGGTTGGTCGTACCCTTGTCGCAATTCTCGAAAATTACCAGCAGGCCGATGGGTCGGTTGTTGTCCCCGAGGCTTTGCAACCTTATATGGGTGGATTGAAAAAGATCACAGGATAGTGACCCGTACGGCTACTCCTATCCTTTAATTCTGGCCCTTTTGCTCGCGGTCTGTGTTGTGCCTCTTTGGCTTAACGCAGACTAGGCCAGCATCTGCACGCCTTGACAGCAACAAATATGTCTCAGAATTATGCGTCACGATTAACCGCACGGATCACTGGTATCTTTATACTTGCTTTTTCTTCTTATTTTGGATAAGGTCGGCGCGCTTTTCGAACATTGCAAATGATTACGGAGGAGTGGCCGAGTGGCTTAAGGCGGCAGTCTTGAAAACTGTTGAACGAGAGTTCCGTGGGTTCAAATCCTACCTCCTCCGCCATTTGAATTGTCCAGATCTCTAAGTAGGATTTGAAGCGGAGTGTGGCGCTGACTTAATGTCAGAAGAGCGGCCGGGATGGCCGCGTCAGCGAGCGCAGGGGAGGTTACGCAGGAGTCGCCCGGATGGCGATGACGAAGTGATCAAATCCTACCTCCTCCGCCAATAATACAATGAACCTCACTGGGTTCGAAGTGCTGCAAGTGTCAAACATTGCTGCGCGAAAGTAGATGAATTAAGTTGCGGAGAGGTGACCGAGAGGCCGATGGTGCCCGCCTGCTAAGCGAGTGTAGCGCAAGCTACCGGGGGTTCGAATCCCCCCCTCTCCGCCAGTTTAATTTAAACGGATCTCCCAAGGGGATTCGAAGCGAAACGAAGCGCTGACTTAATGTCAGAAAAGCGGCCCGGAGGCCGCGCCAGCGAGTGCAGGGGAGGTTACGCAGGAATCGCCGTGATGGCGATGACGAAGTGACCGAATCCCCCCCTCTCCGCCAGTTTAATTTAAGCAAGCCCCTGAATAGGGATTCGAAGCGGGACAAGCGCTGACTCAACGTCAGCAGAGCACCGCGCCAGTGAGCGCAATCAGGCTACGCAGGTATTGCCGTGATGATGCTGATGTAGTAACTGAATTCCCCCCTTTCTTCGTCATGTTTATTTTAACAAATCCCCCTAGGGGTGGAAATAGCAACCCTGCCATATTATTATGGGTTGATGCAGCGATCAGGAGGTACGTAATGAATAAGCTGATTATTGGTTTCTCCCTGTTTTTGATTTTACTCCTCGGGTGCAGCCAGCAGGAAGAGTCTGCGCCGGTAGTCGAAAAGGTCCAAACTCAGAATACAATTCAAGTTGTTGTTCCAGATGAAGTCAAGGCCGGATGGTCGGCAGTGAAAATTACTGTTGGAGACCAGGAGGCTGATTCTTCTGCCGTTTATACCGTTGCCATTGGGAGCAGTTTTGTCATCCCTGGGTCTAAGATGAAGATTGGGATTGAAACTTTCTTGCCTAATTTCATCATGTCGGACGGTAAGATAATCTCACGCGGCAAAGGCGTTGAGAACCCAGCTGTTCAAGTTGTCATCAGTGATAATGGCAAGCAGTTGTACTATGGCTGGTTATTTGCGCAATCTTCAAAAACTCACCACTTTAGCCACCCGCGATATAGCCTTAGTTTGAGCGGTTTTGTCGAGGCACCAAAGGTAGTGAAAGCTCCAGTAGAAAAGGGTTGACAAATGCCCGCAGGTGGGCGATAAAGCTTCTCTTTCAATGTGCGCCGCTAGCTCAGCTGGATAGAGCATCTGACTACGGATCAGAAGGCCGGGGGTTCGAATCCCTCGCGGCGCGCCATTTTAAAGTAAGGACCGCATGATTCTATCTGATGAACAGGATCAGGTCTTTATGCGAGAGGCCCTGGTGGAAGCAGGTCGAGCTGAGGCTCTGGCCGAGGTTCCTATCGGGGCTGTTGTCGTTCAGGCGGGTGAAATTGTCGGTCGTGGTTGCAATCTGCGAGAAACAGAGCAGGATCCTACGGCACATGCCGAGATGATCGCTATCCGGCAAGCTGCTGATCGACTAGGGTCCTGGCGTTTGCTTGATTGTACGCTCTACGTCACTCTTGAGCCTTGTGTCATGTGTATGGGCGGAATCATTCTGGCACGGATACCTTTTCTGGTGTACGGTTGCCGAGATCCCAAGGCGGGCGCCGTCGGTTCGATTTTTAATCTCGCCGAAGATGAACGACTCAATCATCGGGTCGAGGTTAGAGAGAACGTTCTGCAGGCTGAATGCAGCGAACAGCTCAGTGCTTTTTTCCGCCGTCTGCGCAAACAGAAGAAAGACGCAAAAAATAGTTCAGATTGACACTTTGGAGAGGTGTCCGAGTGGTCGAAGGTGACAGACTCGAAATCTGTTGACCCGCAAGGGTCCGGGAGTTCGAATCTCCCCCTCTCCGCCATCAACACAAAAAGCCCTCAGCATTTGCTGTGGGCTTTTTGTGTTGATGCGCAGGGAGCCATCATAAACACGAATTTTAGTCAAAACTCCGTCTTTAAATAGAAATTTGTGCATTAAATACTGATATATAAAAAGTTTGCTTCTAAGTTTGTAAAAACTTTGAGAAAAGCGTGTCTAAATATTGACACATTATACTTCTTATATTATGTTTATTTAACAATTCAATATTCCCTTCTTCTCTGGAGTCAGATTTTGCCACCATCGATAGTCGCAATTGACGTAGCACCTTCCTCGACGATTGAGAGCAGAAAGTTGCATTTGATGAAATCTTTTTCAGGTATGATCGGGCGTTCAGCGCAGATGTGTGAGTTATTTAAGCTGATTGAGTGTGTCGCAGATGAGGGCGATAGCACAATTCTTATCCAGGGAGAGAGTGGAACTGGCAAGGAATTAATCGCTCGCGCAGTGCATAATAACAGCCCACGAAAGAACGGTAATTTTGTTCCTGTGAACTGCGCGGCGATTCCGGACGAACTGCTTGAGAGTGAGCTTTTTGGTTACGTGAAAGGCGCTTTTACAGGAGCTCAGCAAGCAAAGATCGGCAGGATCCAGCATGCCGATGGTGGTAGTTTGTTCCTGGACGAAATCGGAGATATGAAGCCAAACCTGCAGGCGAAATTGTTGCGGGTTTTGCAAGAGCGTGAAGTTGAGCCAGTTGGTGGGATTAAGCCGATCAAAATTAATGTACGTGTGATTGCGGCCACACATCAGAATCTAGAGAAGCTGGTGGAAGAAGGACGTTTTCGTGAAGATCTTTACTACCGACTGGCTGTAATTCCACTTGATGCCCCCGCACTGCGCGAGCGACGCGAGGACATTCCGCCACTGATTGACCGTTTTATTAAAATTTTTTGTCGCCGTCAGGGGGACCAGCCTCCTCGATTTGAGGAGGCTAGTTTGCGTAGTTTGTGCGCATACGATTGGCCAGGGAATGTTCGTGAGCTTGAAAACTTGATGCAACGTCTGGTTATTTTACACCGCGGAAAAACTATTACGATGGCAGAGTTGCCGCTGAAGTATCGTTGTGAACCGCTTTGCGAACCTAATCTCCTCAATGAGGCTGCTCCCGTTGTTTCTACTTTATCAGCTGAAGTTTCAGCTCCACCGTCAGCAGAGTGGGGAGAAAACGGTTTAGACTTTAATCTATTGATCAGTGATTTTGAAGATCAACTGATTATGCACGCTCTTCGGCGGAGTGGGGGAAACAAAAAAGAGGCCGCAAAATTGCTCAATCTCAAACGGACCACCCTGATAGAGAAAATCAAGAAGAAAGACCTCGAAATCTAATTTACACAAAAGTATAATTTTAGAGTTGATACATTGAGGGATAATTTTTCATCTGGAAAAATAAAGATCAGGCAGGAATGCTGATATGTTGACTTGCTTTATTGCGGATTTCGTCGTCAGATGCCGGGGTGACCAGAATATCACGTGCTCCGTATTTGACTGCTTTTAGTACTGCAGATCGAGTCCACTCAGGGCCAGTGGCAATTACAGGCGGAAGCTTGTAACCGCTAGCTTGCAACTTTATTGCTACAGAAAATCCTTTCTCACCAACTTCTGACATCATTAAGAAAACCCCTAGAACAGGGTGCGAACTGAAGACTGTTCGCACATCATCTTTATAGCCAATGATTTTTACATCACAATTATCGTTTTTCAGAGTGTGGCTAATCATTTCGGCATTTTCAGGTGCGTCAGTAATCACCAAAATGACTGGTAATGCATCTTTTGGTGGTTGTATTGGTGATGCAGCTGCTGACGTGCTTCCCGTTTGTCCTGCACTTTGTCCTGCACTTTGATTTGAAGTTTGTTCCGTTCTTTGCTCATCAGTCTGCTCTGCGACCTGTGTTGTTTCAGTCTGCCCATCAAGTCCAAGAATTTCTGCAGGAAAGAGGAAATGCATCCGCTTAAGCACTTTTTCTTGCAGGCTTACAGCGCAGCTAGCCAGGTAATATTGACCCTCAGGGAAGGGGGTGTCGTCGTCCATTGTAAGTTTGGTCGGAACTATAGTTTCTGAGGTTGTTTTGACAAATCTGAGTTGCTGTGGAAAGCGATCTATGAAAGTTTGGGTCAAACCACCGGAGATTATATTAGCTACCTCTCCATACGCATCAGCGACTTCTCCATCAAATTCACCTTTTCCCATGCTGGCCTCGATCTCTTCTTCGGGGAGCATAATTAACGTCCCTCCCATAAGAATCGAGTCCTTTATCCCCTGTAGCAGGAAACTTTTTCCGCTGATGTTGCCACTGACCTCAAAGTTTGTGAGGATTGATTTCTCGAGGCAATGGCTGCTAAAAAAATCACTCTTAGATACCATTTCCATCTTGAGGTCACTACACGCAAAAGTTTGACCTAGTAAGGCACCGACTTCTTCAGATGTCTGTTCAATCGTAGCCTTGAGTACAACATCGGCAAGTTTCTTTGCATCAGTAAAAGGTGGCCGGGCCGGAGGCGCAGGGGTAGCTACTTTATCGGTAGGGACCTCTTTAGCGGGTTTTTGTTCCTCAGGAGGAGAGGTCGCGGCCGGTACTTCAGGTTCTTTAAGTGTGCTATCAGTCTGGGGGGCATCTGCCAGGTCGAGAAGTTCTGCAGGGATGATGATTTCAATTGTCCCGAGAGACTGTTCGCCCATTGCTAACTGACTACTGCAACTAAAGTATATCCCGGGAGGGAAAGGTGCGTCTGATGTAATATCGATTGAGGATGAATCAAGCTCTTCAACCTCAGTTCTAACAAACCGTAGACTTTTTGAATGTTTATCTAAAAAAACTTGAGTCAGAACTCCAGCGAGAATATTTGCTACCTCGCCATAGGCATCAGCAACTTCACCGTCAAGTTTTTCGTTCTGGACATTTTCTTCAATTTGATCTTGCGGCAGCATAATCAATGTGCCACCAAAGATGATTGATGTCTTTGTTGGAAGAATCAGGAAGGCTTCACCTTCATGGTCACCAACCACATTTAGATGGGAAAGACTTGATTTAGGGCGAGGATCTCCAGAGAAAAAATCGTCTTTTGATATGAGTTGATAATTCGTATTATTGCAGCTGAGCTCCTGACCAAGCAGAGCGCCAAGTTCTGTTGGAAGTGCTTCAATGACCGAATTAAATATAGTTTCTACGATCGCTTGTTGAGCCACGAGAATCCCCTGGTGTCAGTAATATGGCTTATTCCTGCCGTAACACCTATTTTGCGTGAATCGTGCCACCCTGAAAATCTTAAGAGAGAGAATATTTCAGATCGACATAAAAACGTCCGGCATCAATGTCGAATGGGATCAGGATTCTATTGCTGCCAGATGGTGCGGATAACTTGTAGGAGTTTCCAGAGATTGTTGTAGGAATAGCCAGATGAAGACTAACCTCTTTTTCAGCGAATGCTTCTTTCAGTCCGCCAGCGAGCATGTTAGTGATCTCTCCCAGCGCATCTTTTGTGTCGTCATCGACCTCATTGAGCTCCATTCCGAGCATGGCGCCTCCAATGGCCATGCCGACACTTGCCGGGCAGTGGACTCCCAGCATGGCATTAAAGTCGCCTGAAAGACCGATCATCGCTGTGACATAGCAACCGAGGTCATCCTTGCCTTTAGTGAACGGGGGACCAGAGCTCAAATCCAGAAATATCATGGTCGCAAATATTTCTTCTGTAGCTGACGTAATGATCTGCGCAAATTCTAAAGTTGTTCCTGGCATATCAGCCATCGATCAACTGCAATTCAACACTGAATTCAGCACCGTCCAAATCGAAGGGGACAAGAACACTGATTCCGCAGTCCTGACAATCAAGACAGTATGAATCGCCATAGACCGTTGTAGGCATTGATAGCTTTATGTCACTACCGCTTGGGTCAAGAGCAGCTTTTACTGCCCCAGCTAGCATGTTGGCCAGTTCCCCCACCGCATCGCAGACATCATCATCAATGCTTTCTACATCCATCCCCAGAAAAGCGGTAGTCACTGCAGTTGCAACCGGTGCAGGGAGGTGGATAAGCAAGTTTCCCTTTGAAGTGCCCGCGAGTCCGATCATACCGGTAATACTGTTTACAAAATCGGGGCTGGTGCGTTTAGTCGCTTCCTTGGCCGTGACATCGAGCATAATCATGCTCGAAAAAATTTCACGAGTTGCATCTGCTATCTCTTCAGCGTGATTCACGTTTCGTCCTTGCAGAATAAGGGTTTTCGGATTGATCAACGCACGAGGATGCGAAGACCTGCTGCATTGACTCTGTGACTCTAGAGTATCGGTCCGAGCGTATCGTTGATAAGGTCTGGAGTGAATGGTTTTTTGATTGCGCCTTTAGCACCCAGGGCTTTTGCCTGATCGATGATGTCGGCGCCTGTTTCCGTTGAAATCATGACGACGGGAATGTCTTTAATCGAATCATCTTCGGATTTTGCTTTGAGAAATTCGAGGCCATTCATATTTGGCATATTGATATCGCTCAAGACAACATCGACAGTATT
>JAJRQB010000095.1 GCA_024280485.1 Deltaproteobacteria bacterium | reverse complement strand
TCGCCGTCATCAGCAATCAGAAGTTGATAATCCAGATTGGCAAAAACGATTCCAACAACCTTTTGGATTGTCAAACTGTCATCAGCCAGAAGAAGTTTCTTCAACATTCGATGCCTCCTCGCACCTGCGTATGCCCCACCAGTTCAGGGGCGAATCAGACTAAGCATAAATACATCAACATTTAACACCCGATAGCGATTGTTACGATAACTAATGCTCTCAGGAAAAAACTTAGTGGTTTCTTGCTCGGACGTCACATGCTCATAACGATTTTCGGCAACAAGTCCAACTGTCATATCTGCAGGCAGAGCAACGGTCCCAACTTCTGTTGTGAGCAAAATTTTAAAGCCAGCATTCAAACCTTGACCGGCAGCAACACCTGACAACCAATTCGAATCAAGCACCGGGATAACTTCATCGTCAAGAACGAGCATCCCGGCCATCCTGTCGGAAATCAATGGCAAGGTCGTACAAAAGCCACAATCAACAACACGCAGGATACGATCCAACGGGACAGCGTAACCACAATTCTCCAGCCGGAAGAGGCCGAGTTTCCGACTCATCGCTCCGCTCCAGAATAGCAGTCTGAAAGATTCAGTCGTAAAAACGGGATCCCAGAA
Organism: Deltaproteobacteria bacterium; assembly: GCA_024280485.1. GTDB lineage: Bacteria > Desulfobacterota > Desulfuromonadia > Desulfuromonadales > Geopsychrobacteraceae > Geopsychrobacter. Next base: position 21,946 of record JAJRQB010000095.1, on the reverse strand, counting down.
TACAGTGCAATCCGATCAAAGCAACACCAACCATCTGCCTGAAGCAAAAGTGGGACCAGACAATCTGTCATTTCGGTAGCCGAGTAAAAACCTTCTACATGGTCAACCAAAAGACCCCAGTTCCCAGCGGAGCTGTTCAAAACCAGAACAATATCTGGAGAAACCGACAGAATATCTAGCCGACTCGCTAAATTGACCACTGGTATCGAGGCCTGGTGAAAAGGCAGGGTCCCAACAACTGACACCTGCTGATCAACTTGACTGTAATCTATCAGTTCAGTGATCTGCTCACGTATTTCAACCAACTCACCCAAATTGAGGCAAAAGCCAACAGTTCCTATCTGAAAGAGCAGTCTGCGAGCGATAGCATCCATACCTTGGAAAATTCCGCAAAAATTGGTTCATTTCACGCCTGAAACCGCGCTAACGCTAGCATACTGGTTTTCAGAGTGTCAAGCTTTTCCCTAGGGAAAATCAATGGGTTACCTCGACTTAAAGGGGCTTCCACGGTTGCGGCAAAAAGAGTCGGCTATAGAGAGCCAGTGCAAAGCGATCAGTCATTCCAGCGATGAAATCTGCGACCGAGACCTCTATGGAATCACCAGGGTACCGGCGTCCACCGGCAGAAACAAAGTCTGCTTCATTTTCAACGAAATAGTTAAAGAGTTCTCGCAGCATACGTGAGGCCTTAACAAAATCGCTATGGACGGCATCAATCTCGTAAACTCTCTCAAACAACCATGCCCTCAATGCACGAATGGCGTCATCCATCTCCTCAGAAATCCTGATCTGTGAACCTCCTGCGAGTAAGGATTGCGTAATCAGATCACTAACCATCCGCCCAATACGGTGAGCATGCGAATCACCAACGACCTTAACGATATCGATCGGCAAATCCTCCAGGCTGATGATCCCACCACGAATAGCGTCATCCAGATCATGATTCACGTATGCAACGATGTCCGCCAGGCGAACAATTTGACCTTCCAGAGTCATAGCCCGAGAGTCATCATCAGGAGCGAGCAGAGGGCCTTGGCCCTTGGAGTGCCTGAGAATTCCATCTCGCACTTCCTGCGTTAGATTCAAGCCTTGACCATCTTTCTCCAAAGAGTCGACAACTCTCAAGCTCTGCACGACATGCCTGAATCCGCCGGGGACCAGTTGGTTCAGCACTCTTTCACCGGCATGACCAAAAGGAGTGTGCCCCAGATCATGGCCCAGAGCGATAGCCTCGGTCAGGTCTTCATTAAGAGCCAGTGCCCGAGCAACGGTACGCGCAACTTGTGAAACCTCAAGAGTATGGGTCAAGCGCGTCCGGTAATGATCTCCTTCTGGAGAAAGAAAAACCTGGGTCTTATGCTTGAGTCGACGAAACGATTTTGAGTGTAAAATGCGATCTCTGTCATGCTGGAAAACAGTTCTTACAGTACAAAAATCTTCCTTCCTTTGCCGGCCCGAAGATTCAACACTATGACAAGCAAACTCCGAAAGAATTGTTTTCTCGCGAGATTCAATGAGTTTACGGATATTCATAAAAGTATCATCTATCTAAAATCTCCTACATATTAAGAATATGAAGATCTACGAGAGGAACAACAATGGTTACAAACTAAAACATTGTATTGAATATATTTTTTTATTTAATAGACTAAACTGCTTTGTGAGTTTCTTTCCATACGGCATTTAAATAGACCCAGCCACAAAGAACTAATCAGAACATGATCAGTTCTCACTTAAATGAAGAATACTTAATAGCGACATCAATAGAACTTGCAGAATAAATACTTTTGTCCCTTGAGCGCAGAGAGGACCAAATTTGTTACACTAAAGCGGCAGAGAAACCAACGATTGCCCTTAAAAAGCCCTCGCAAAGAAAAAATTAAAAGCAGAAGGGCATCCATTAACCTCAAGGGACGTCCTTCTCTACAATTTACTCTACCCTAAACTTGACTGTTGTCATTTCTATGCCGGCAGGGCCAACAACACGCACCTCCCACTCCCCCTTCCATTCAGGAACAATTCTCTTGGATGAGTAGGTTCGCCATTTTGCCGAGCGAACGGGCAACGTGACACGAGCCATCTCCTTCCCCTCATAAAGCCAGACATGGTCAATGCTGGTCTCTCCAGTTGCCCCCTCTATCTGCGAAAAGCAATAAAGCTTTCCCTGTTGAGCGGGGTAGATAACAACATTATCAACCGGCGCTCGATCATTGACCATAGTAGTGATAACGACATCAGATGCAGTCATCGCAATAACTGACAACGGGCACGCCAGTAACAAAAGAACCAAAATCAATCGTTTCATATCTATCCCCTTAATCGGTTATACGCTATCGACGAGTAGCGTGAAATGAGCTAAAGAATCAGAATCAGATTCAAATCATCAGCCCTAACTTTTTAGAGCAGGCAGGAAACTTGTCCCACCGACATAATCGATCGAGAAAATATCGGCCAATGTCGCGGCAATATCGGCAAAACTTCCACGAACGCCAAGAGAACGACCCTTTTCGGCCCGTTGCGACCAGGCCAGTAGAGGCACATATTCTCGGGAGTGATCTGTTCCAGGTGTCGTCGGGTCACAACCGTGGTCTGCTACAATCAGGAGTAAATCATCCGAAGACATTTGCTGCAAAAGTTGTGGCAACTGTTGATCAAATTCCTGCAAAGCGGCGGCAAAACCTTGTGGGTCAAGCCGATGTCCATAGAGCATATCGAAATCTACCAAATTGACAAATATCACTCCGCTCTTCTGGTGCAACAAAACCTTGCGTAATCCTCGTATCCCCTCAGAATTATTTGTAGTAGTCAAACTCTGGTCAAGACCGCGACCGGCAAACAAATCTCCGATCTTTCCTATACCACAGGTCGGTATTGCGGCCTTCTGCAAAAGATCCAAAATTGTATCACTGACGGGCTCCACTGGGAAATCGTGCCGCCTTGAGGTCCGCCTAAAGTTTTCGGCACTGGTGCCAACAAAGGGCCTGGCAATCACCCGACATAAACCATAGGGGCGCACCATCTCAAGGGTGGACTCGCAAAGTTGATACAGCTTCAATGGCGCAAGGATATCTTCATGGGCTGCAATCTGAAACACCGAATCACTGCTGGTGTAAATGATCGGACGTTTGCTGGTTAAGTGCTCTCCACCATACTGACGCAAGATATCGGTTCCACTTGCGGCAATATTTCCGAGTGGCTCGTACCCGGAGAGAGACCTGAATTTTTGAATAATTTCAGCAGGAAAACCATCAGGAAAAGTTGCAAAAGGAGCAGATTGCACAAGTCCAGCAATCTCCCAGTGTCCGGTTACTGAGTCTTTCCCGTGACTCATGGGCGACATTTTACCCCAGAATGCTCTCGGTTTCTGTTGAGGAGGGACGTCTTTGATTTGACAGATGTTCCCCAACCCCATCACCTGAAGATTCGGCAAATTGAGCCCGCCAACTGCTTCAGCGACATGTGGAAGCGTTGCAGCGCCCTCATCACCGTAGTCGCCAGAATCAGGTAAGGCACCAACACCGACACCATCAAGGACAATAAGGACTACTCGCCTGAAACCGTTCATGGTCCTCTTTGCACAGCACACCACTGCTGCATAATCTCAACTCCTGCACTGGTACCTATGCGACTGGCTCCAGCTTCTTGCATCTGACGTAACCTCGCAAGGCTACGGATTCCACCAGCTGCCTTGACTCCGATCCGCCCCCCTGAGACTTCAGCCAAAAGGCGAACATCCTCAATACTTGCCCCAGATGAGCCAAAACCGGTTGAGGTCTTCACGTACGCAGCGCCTGCATTCACAACAACATTCGTCAACGCGATCTTTTGCTGCGTAGTCAGGTCACAACATTCAATGATAACTTTTATTTTTGCAGCGGGTGCTGCCAGTACGACTTGAGCGATTTCTTCTTCAACCAGCGAAAAATCTCCGACAAGAGCATGACCTATCTGGATCACCATATCAATTTCGGCACAACCAAGGCATTCCAGTTCAGCAGCCTGTCGCACCTTGGAAATAGTACTATCATAACCACAGGGAAATCCAACCACGCTGGCCACCAGCGTCTCGGAGCCATAAAGACAGGCAACAGCTCGGCTTGCGAATACAGGGGGAATACAAACCGCAGCGAAATTCCATTCTACGGCTTCCTCACATAGCTGCTCAATCTGCTGCTGATTTACCTGGGGCCGCAAAAGAGTATGGTCGATCAGCCATGCCGGATTGTCCGCAGTGATTTCAGGAACGATAATCGGCATTGATCTTTACGTATTCATAAGTCAGATCTGATGTGTAGTAACTGGCATACCCCCCGCCCTGATGCAGATTGATTGTTACACAAAACTCCGATTTTTTGAGCACTGCAGTCGCTGGTTCTTCAACCTGAGAACCAACATAAAGGCCATCTTTGGCAACCATAACCTCATCAAAAAGAATATCGATATTCTCTGGGTCAACCTCAACCCCTGCGTATCCGACTGCAGCGATAATCCGCCCCCAGTTAGCATCCTCACCAAAAAAAGCTGTTTTCACCAACGAAGAAGTAGCAACAGCCTTCGCGACAATCCGTGCCTGCTCACAACTTTGAGCGCCAACGACTTTGATCTCCGCAAGCTTTGTTGCACCCTCGCCATCCCGAACGATCATCTTGGCTAAATCAGTCAGTACCTGTTGCAGACTGGCAGCGAACTGCTCTTCATCGTCACTGCCCGCAACAACTATTGTGTTTTTCGCAGCGCCATTGGCCAATAAAAGAACCATGTCGTTCGTTGAAGTATCGCCATCAACGGTAATTGAATTAAAACTATTTTCAACTGCTGGTCCTAACAGCCTTTGCAGCTGTGCCGGGCCCAGATCGGCATCGGTCATTACAAAACCAAGCATGGTCGCCATATTAGGGTGGATCATCCCGGCCCCTTTGGCCAGACCCAAAATACGATAAGGATGACCATTAATATTCCCATCAGCAAAAGACACTTTTGCAAAGCGATCAGTCGTCATCATCGCTTCAGCAACATCGTCAGCGCTCTGGTTGTCGAGCTTTTCTGCAAGCTCGGACATACTAGAGATAAATGGATCCATCGAGAGAGGCTGACCAATAACACCCGTCGACGCAACTGCAACAAGCTCTGGAGCAAAGCCCAGATTTTCAGTCACCAGTGCTCCACAATCTTCTGCGACTTTCAAACCGGGCGAACCTGTACAGGCATTGGCATTTCCACTATTCACAAGAATCGCCTGGCACTTCCCTGCAGCGATCCTTGGCTTAGTCACTTGCAGTGGCGCAGCGATGATCCGATTTTGAGTAAAGACGCCAGTACAATTAGCAGGGATATCGGAAACGATCAGACCAAGGTCAGCCTTGCCACTCGGCTTGATTCCACTTGCCATCGCTGCGAAGCGGTACCCAAGGGGACTTTTTGTTTTTTCCATCACTTAATTCCTTAGTTTTGGCAGAGCCAAAGGGACGAAAACGAGGCTACCCAAAAGTAGCCCCGTCAAAATATCAATTTTTCAAATGAAATCCGAAAAATTAGTCACGCAAAGCGCCGTAACTCTCTTCACTCGGAAGCAACATCCCAAAAGAGGCACCCTCCCCGTCCTTATCTTCAAGGAAAACCTGTCCCTTCATCTTTTCAACTACCACGCGAGCCAAAGATAATCCTACTCCCACGCCATGAGGTTTCTCGGTATTTATATCGCCAAGCTGAGTGTACGAATCAAAGATCGTCTTTTTGGCTTCAGGTGGAATCGTCACACCGTCGTTCTGAATCTGCAAATAGGCAAATTCAAGACCATCGACAATACGGTTTTCGACTCGAATAGATATTCGACCACCTTCACGATTAAACTTAACCGCATTTTCGAGCATAGCATTTAAAGCGATGCTGAACTTTTCAGAGTCTCCGTAAATATCTACCAAGTCTTCGGCAATTTCAACCTCGACCTTAAGATTGGCGCGTTCTATACTTTTCCCGTGATACTGAAAGGTTTCACTGATCGTCCAACCTAGATTAAACGCTTTCCAACTCCAGAGCTCACGTTCCGATTCTATTGAAAAAAGGCGCAACATACTGGTGATCAATCGCTCAAGGCGCACACCTTCTTCACGAGCCTGCCCGAGATAATCCTTGAGATCCTCTTCAGAGAGTTTCTCATAAAAAGTTAGGGCAAGATCGACAAATCCCATTATCGAAGTCAGTGGCGTCTTCAACTCGTGGGACAGATTACAAACCAACCTCGTACGAGCCAGATTGAGTTTAACCAGATCTGTGTTTGTCCGCTCAAGAGTTCTCGTCTGCTGCCGCAGATTTGTCACCAGCTTATAGTTCTCGATCGCCAAAGCAACCTGATGAGAAATCGCCATAAGCAAGCTTTCATCTTGAGCATCGAAAGCTTCGCCAGAGCGTTTATTATTGATGTTAATGACTCCCAGAGCCTGATCCCTGTAAAGAATCGGGACAGAGAGGAGAGACTGATTCCTATAGCGATCCCCGCCGACTACAGAGTTGAAACGCTCGTCAAAACTGACGTTCTGAACAAGGACAGATTCGCGCGTCTGAAAAACGTGTCCGGAGATCCCCTCTCCAGGTGCGACAAGAACAGATTTTGCGATCGAATCAGAGAGCCCACGCGCGGCTGAAATGCGCAAGCAGTTATCGTCCCCGACCATCATCAGTGAAGCGATTTCAACCCCGGATGAGTGGACAATGGAATCGAGAATACCCTCAAAAAGTTCCTGCAAATCGCTACCGGCGCTGGCCGTCTCACCGGTTTGCTTTAGTAGAACAAGGTCGGCCATGCGGCGCTGTGCGTCGTTTAGAGCCTTTTTCTGATTTAATACAGCATAGTAAGCGCTGAACCCCTGTTGAACCGCGCCAACAACCTCACCGGGGCCAAATGGTTTAACCAGAAAATCTAGCGCCCGCTCACGCAACACCTCACGAGCGGTTTCAAAGCTCTGCTGACCAGAAATGATAATGACCTGAATTTCAGGACTCTGCTGCTTAATCTGACGCAGAACTTCGACCCCATTAATTTCCGGAAGCAAAATATCGCAAAAAACCACCGCAACCCGCTCAGATGCCAGGATACTGGCAACATCTTTCCCGGTTTCGCTGCGTAACACACGGTACCCGCTATCTTCTAGAATTTCCTGAAGGAGATCAAGAATCAACGGGGCATCATCGACCAACAATACAGCAGGATCTGAATGTGGTTTTTCGTTGGTCATTTCGCCTGTGCTCCTATCAAATAATCACTTGCCGCAACATTTTTTGTGTTTTTTGCCGCTTCCACAAGGACAGGGATCATTGCGGCCAACCTTGTCCTCTACACGAGTGACAGGCTTCTTCCCTTCACTGTCACCCCCCATCCGATTAAGGATCATCTGCTGCTGCTGACGCCGGCGCGCTTCCATCTGATCAATATCCTCTTCCCGCGCCAACTGGACTCGAAAGAGCTTTTGTAGCACTTCCTGACGAACCTGTCCCATCATCTGCATAAAAAGCTCAAAAGCCTCTTTTTTATACTCACCCTTAGGATCTTTCTGACCATAACCTCGCAGACCGATCCCCTCTTTTAGATGATCAACCGCCAGGAGATGTCCCTTCCACTGCGAATCTATCGTCTGCAACAGAAGAACCTGACAGAGGTGCTCCATAACCGGAGGGGTAAATTCCTCTTCCCTGGCTGCCAACTGTGTTCGGGCCTGTTGCTTGAGCGATTGCTCAAGTTCATCACGGTTCCCTTTTTCCTGATCGATACTTCCAAAATCAGGCTCAAAGGCAAACTGATTGAGGACATCCTCACCTAGGCGCTGCCAATCCCAATCCTGGGGACGATTATTATCTTGGCAAAAGGTAGCAACAGAATCCCCAATCGCTTCATCAAGAATGCTCTCGATCGTCCCACTGATGTCATCACCACTTAATATTTCGCGTCGCTGCGCATAAATCACTTCGCGCTGGCGGTTCATGACATCGTCGTAATCTATCAAATGTTTACGAATATCGAAATTGTGAGCTTCAACTTTTTTCTGAGCATTTTCGATCGCCTTGCTAATCATACCATGCTCAATCGGCTCCCCATCGGGAATCCGTAATTTCTCCATGACAAAAGCGACGCGTTGTGATCCAAAGATGCGCAGTAAATCATCCTCAAGACTCATATAGAATCGGCTTGCGCCCTTATCACCCTGACGGCCGGAACGACCGCGCAACTGGTTGTCAATCCGTCGCGATTCGTGGCGCTCGGTTCCGAGGATATAAAGACCGCCCGCCGCAAGCACAGCCTCTTTATCCTCGATGCACTGCACTTGATATTTTTCGAGAGCGGCGTTAAAGACCGACTCACTCTCTTCAGGATCAACACCTGCAGCCTCAGCACGTGCCATCATTTCAGCATTACCACCAAGGACAATGTCAGTTCCACGACCCGCCATATTCGTTGCCAGAGTAACTGACCCCTTACTTCCAGCCTGAGCAACGATCAGGGCCTCACGACCATGTTGCTTGGCGTTCAGAATATTGTGTGGAACCCCTCTTTTCTGTAGCAGCTCTGCAAGTACCTCTGAATCTTCAATCGAGATAGTTCCGACTAGAACCGGCTGGCCGCGTTTATGGCAATCAATAATATCTTCGATCGCCGCAAGATATTTTTCCTTTTTGGTTTTGTAGATCACATCTGGATTATCGACCCGCGTCATCGGACGATTTGTCGGAATCACAACGACTTCCAGATTATAGATCTGGGCAAACTCCTTGGCTTCGGTGTCTGCCGTACCGGTCATCCCCGATAGCTTTTCGTACATACGAAAATAGTTCTGGAAAGTGATAGTCGCGAGAGTCTGGTTTTCCGATTCTATTTTGACTCCCTCTTTGGCTTCTATCGCCTGGTGAAGACCGTCACTCCAGCGTCGCCCCTCCATTAATCGTCCAGTAAATTCGTCGACGATCATGACTTCACCGTTCTTGACCACATAGTCAACGTCACGTTTGAACAAGGAGTGAGCTTTTAGTGCCTGATTAACGTGGTGTAACAGCTCAATATTAACCGGATCATAGAGGTTATCAACTGCGAGAAGTTTCTCCGTTTTACGAACCCCATCCTCGGTCAACATTGCCGACTTGGCTTTTTCATCAACCGTATAATCACCAGTGTAATGCTTGACGCTTTGCCCTATCGCCCCGTCTCTGGTTTCACTGGTTTCCCCTTTTTTCAAGCGAGGGATTATCACATCGACCCGATAATAAAGGTCACTCGACGACTCACTGGGACCAGAAATAATCAGCGGCGTCCGTGCTTCATCAATCAAGATCGAGTCAACCTCATCGACGATCGCGTAGTGCAACGGGCGCTGAGCATAATCGGCAAGATCAAACTTCATGTTATCGCGCAGATAATCGAACCCGAACTCATTGTTGGTGCCGTAGGTAATATCAGAGCCGTAAGCAACCTGACGCTCTTTGTCATTGAGACCATGAACGATGCAATCAACCGTGAGACCTAAAAATCGATAAAGTTTCCCCATCCAGGCGGCATCTCGACTGGCAAGATAGTCATTCACGGTGATGACATGGACACCTTTACCGGTCAGCGCATTCAGATATGTTGGCAGGGTTGCGACCAGGGTCTTGCCCTCACCGGTCTTCATCTCTGCAATTTTGCCATCGTTCAAGACCATGCCTCCGAGCAACTGCACATCGAAGTGGCGCATACCGAGGATCCGCTTACTCCCCTCGCGTACAACCGCAAAGGCCTCAACCAAGAGATCGTCGACAGTTTCACCCTGATCGATGCGAGCACGAAACTCGTCCGTCTTGGCACGTAGTTGTTCATCAGTCAGCGCGGCAAAAGTCTCCTCAAGAGCATTGACTTGAGAAACCTTGCCCATCATTAATTTAATATCACGGTCGTTTTTACTGCCAATGAACTTTCTGACCAGACTATTAATCATCGAAAACAAGCTCCATAACCGCCCCTGGCCGAATCAGGCCCAGGCAGAAAAGAATAGGGTTTATCCCACAGATATCAAACAAGAAAGTAGTGATTACGCGCGGCATAGTAGCACACCGATATTCAGGCTAACAAGGATGAATAACATTGTGATTCTGGGAGTGTCAGCACTCTGAACATGAGAAAATAGACAGGAACGGCTGGAGTCAAATTTAACAAAGAGAGGAAGACTTAACGCAGGCAGAAATATTGAGGGACAGAATTTTTGAAAATGGGAGACTAGTCGCTGGCACAATCAAACATCATGATCTGCGAGTCGGCTCTCAGAATAAGATCAAGAGGAGAGGATCAGAGAAATTTACGCGGATTGACGGGAACCCCATTCAAACGAACTTCATAGTGCAAATGTGAGCCAGTCGAACGTCCGGTATTGCCAACTTCTGATACCTTGTCGCCACGCTTTACACGTGTCCCGGTCTTGACTAAAATTTTCGAGTTGTGAGCAAAAACAGTACGATATCCATAGCCATGATCGATCATCACGACCTTACCAAACCCGGATTCGGTTGTCGCTTTCACAACTATTCCATCAGCCGTAGCAGTCACCAGAGTTCCTGTGTTTGCGGCGATATCAAGACCTTCATGCATTTTTCGTTCGCCGGTATAGGGCGAAGGCCGCACGCCGAAGTAAGAGGTAAGCCATCCTTTAGTCGGCCACCCTGTCGGTGTTGCCAAAGCTAGGGAGTGTTTATCATTCAGAAGATCGCGTACCTCTTCCTGTGATTCTCGACGGAGATCGATAGCCAAACGAAGACTATTGATTTGTTGCTGTAACCCCGTCATATCTTCAGGGCGGATATCAATTGCTCCACCAATTGCAACCGGCAGGTTCGCAGGATCTTCATTATCAGGGTCTATAGAACCACGCATCCGTGCATCCGCATCGGACAACACCACCATTTCACGATGTAAACCATCAAGGTCACGACTTAGCTGTTTAAGCTGCTGACGCTGCTCACTATTTTCAACAAGCAACTGATTGAAATGCTGCTGGTCAAACTGTAGCTTATAGTAGTCAACAACCACCCATCCCATGAGTGAGCCACTCAGCAAAACCACAGCCAGGATTGAATAAAGAAAGCGGTGCGAGACCAGCATACGCCGGGCTTTCTTGCCTGAATCAGGGATATACATCAGGGTGAATCGACGCGACACGAGCAATTATCTCCTTGAGCAGCAAATAAACTAAGTTGTGATTTTTAGAGGTTGTTGAGCCGCCTGTCAAGGCGCGCATCTATTTATCTCGACCAGTAAAACGACAATCTTAAGGAGCAAAGAATAAAATTATAGCTTGATAGCTAAAGTAATTTCATCACAATCGGGGAACTTGACACCGTGAATGCAGTCGGTCCAGATTTCATGAGGAAGCTCAGCCTTTTCAATCTCGAAAAACCCAAGCCGTTTAAAAAAATGGGCTGATAGTTCAAGGCAAAAACTCGCTGCAACCCTAATCCTCGCGCTTCATCCAGACAGGCTTCAACAATTTTCCGCCCAATGCACCGACGCCAAATTTTTCGACATCCTCTTCATAGACATGGAGGTCGCTCAGGTCAGCATAGATATCAACCAGCGACCGCCCCAGTATTTGAACTGCCAAGTAACTCACGGGCATGATCAAGAGTCCGCTCTGTCACCTGAGCGCCACCTAACATCCGGGCCATCTCATTGACTCGCTCTTCACCCCGTAAAGGGGTCAACTCAGTGCGGGTCCGACCGTCCTCTTCCTGTTTTGACACCCGAAAGTGATGATGACCAAAAGCAGCGACTTGGGGCAGATGGGTGACACAGAGCACTTGCAAGTCTTCACCAAGTCGACAGATTTTCTCCCCGACAGCTGTCGCAGCTTCACCACCAATACCGGCATCGACTTCATCAAAAATCAAGGTGCGAACGGTATCACCTTCAGGGATACTACGACGCAGAGCGAGCATAATACGAGACAGCTCTCCCCCCGATGCGATTTTGGCCATAGGTTGCGCAGCCTCTCCTGCATTAGCAGCCAGATAGAACTCGCCGTTCTCCAAGCCATCCACAGCAGGTTTTTCCAGTGGCAAAAGACAGACTTCAAAACGGGCATTTGGCATAGCCAACTCGGCAAGTTCTTTCTCTACCCTCTGCGATAAACGAGTTGCAGCAGCAATCCGTTTTGCACTCAGGAGTTTCCCCTTGGCTGCAAGCTCAGCGTCCGCTGTAACCAACTGCTGTTGTAGTTCATGGCGGCGCTCATCGATATCACGCAGATCAGTGAATTCCTCATCCAGGCGCAGAAGATATTCAAGAAGTTCAGTCACTGTCGGCGCATATTTGCGCTTAAGCGATTTAATCTGAGCCAACCGGTCTTCGACCAACTGCTGACGCTGTGGGTCAAAGCTGATCTTCTGCGCGTAATCACGCAACTGCATCGCGACATCCTCGACCGTATATAGTGCTGTCTTCAGAGCCTCCCCAAGTTCGCCCAATTGCGGATCGATTTGCTGCAGCTGACACAAAGTTGTAGAGACCGCCGACAATTCTTCACAAACGGCACCAGAACCAGCATAAAGCGTTCGGTACCCTCCGTTACTCGCTTCCGATAGCCGCCCGGAATGCTGTAAAAGCAGGCGTTCCTGCTCCAGAAGATCATCTTCACCAGGCTTAAGCTCTACAACCGCGATCTCCTGCCGTTGAAAACTGAGCATATCCAGCCGCTGTTGTCGTTCCCGCTCGGCCAACTCCAGCCGCTGGAGCTTATCGGAAATTTCGCGTTTGCTCTCGTAAGACAGACGATAGGCAGCGGATTCAGCCTGACACCCGGCAAAGCTGTCGAGAAGTGGCAAATGGGTTTCAACCCGCTGCAAACCCTGATGTTCATGCTGGCCGTAGATATTCACCAACAGCGGAGTTAACTCGCGCAACTGTGCCAACGGAACAGCCGAGCCATTAACAAAAATGCGGTTTTTCCCACTGCGCGCGACAATACGCCGAACCAATAATTCTGAACCGTTCTCAAGTCCCATCTCAACAAGCCGCTGCTGTAACAGCGCGCTGGAACCGACATTAAAAACCGCCTCGACCGTTGCCTCATCGGTTCCGGTACGGATCACTTCACCCCTGGCCCGCCCCCCGAGCAACAGATTAACGGCATCGATAATGATCGATTTACCCGCACCTGTCTCTCCGGTTAAGACGTTAAACCCAGCATTGAAATTAACGTGCAGTTGTTCAACGATGGCAAAATTTTTAATAATCAGATCACAAAGCATATATACTCGACAGTTGAGTTAACAAGCCAAGGCATTTCCACCACAAACAAAGTTAGCGTTCTCCCCAACTCAGTTTGGTCCGTAGAATTTCAAAATAATCACGAGTCGGACTCTTAATAAGATGTGTCCGGGCCTCAGACTGGCGAACTTCAACTCGATCCCCTGCCTCAAGATTGGCACCAATCTGACCATCACCAGTAAAATAGACCACATCATCGGCAAAACTGACATCAATCGCAACAACCGAGCTGCTCGGCACAATCAAAGGCCTGTTCGTCAGCATATGCGGACAGATCGGCGTGATCACCAGACTGTTGATTCCCGGATAGATAATCGGACCGCCAGCAGCCAGATTATAGCCAGTAGAACCGGTAGGTGTACTGATAATCAAACCATCAGCCTTAAAGGTTGTCAGATAATCACCGTCAACCCAGGTCTCCATATCGATGATCCGCGCCAGAGTCCCCTTATTGATGACGACATCATTCAGCAAAGTATGGGTTGCGACCAATTTCCCTCGTCGCAGGATATCAACATTAAGCATCATTCGATCTGAGATCACATATTGACCGGCGAGCACGGCTTCCAACATTACCGGCAGTTCCTGACGCGTAACCTCAGTCAGAAAACCGAGACTTCCAAGATTGACGCCAAGAATCGGCACTCGAAGATCGTTCACCTGACGAGCAACAGAGATCAGGGTACCATCGCCACCAAGAACAATAATCAGGTCAGCTTGCTGCGGGATGATATCTTTAGCCGCGACAGCTTTGCTCCCCAGAATCTCACCAAGCCAGGGTTCGAGCAAAAAATCAACATCGTGCTGTTGCAGGAAACTACAAATATCCTGAGCCAGTTTCGGCGCCTCTGAATGATTTGTCTTGGCATAAATACCAACGGTCTTAATCAAGGGGTCTCTCCCGCTTTTCTAAACTGACAAATAGTGGAAATCCGTGATCACCGGGATATCACATGTTTCCCCCAAAGTCTATCGCTTTCAACAACTTAGAGAGTTGTCGCCGCTAGGTCGACGTGCTACATTGCAGACCTCTTCAACTGACTCTCAAGAGGCCACCGTGGAAGATCTTTTCGATCAAGAGAATCACCAAAGTAGCGCCCGGCCATTGGCCGACCGAATGCGTCCGCGCAACCTGGCAGAGGTGGTCGGACAACAGCACCTGCTTGCTGAAGGTAAATTGCTGCGCCGGCTTATCGAAACTGATCAACTTGGCTCCCTGATTTTCTGGGGCCCACCTGGTACCGGCAAGACCAGCCTGGGCCAGGTAATCGCCAACACCACCAGCTATCGTTTCGTCTTCTTCTCAGCGGTCCTTGGCAGCATTAAAGATGTGCGTGAAATTCTTGCTGAAGCCAAAAATCAACGTGCCTATCACAGCCGCCGGACCCTGCTGTTCGTCGACGAAATTCATCGTTTTAACAAGGCACAACAGGATGCCTTTCTCCCTGCGGTTGAGAAGGGAGATATCACCCTGATTGGTGCTACGACCGAGAATCCCAGCTTTGAGGTGAACTCGGCGCTCCTGTCACGTTCACGCGTCTTTGTCCTTGAACCGCTCGACAGCGAAGCGCTTAAACTGTTATTGCAGCGAGCACTCAGTGAAGAGCGCGGGTTGGCCGCACGCAAGCTGCAAATTGACATGGATGCCCTCGAATTTCTTGCCGACAAAGCCGATGGTGATGCCCGTGTCGCCCTGGGCGCTCTTGAGGTAGCGGCAGCAGCAGCTACAACTAGACAAATCGATCTGAATCTGGCTCAGGAATCGCTCCAGAAAAAAGCGCTGCTCTACGATAAAGGGGCAGATGAGCACTACAATGTGATATCAGCCTTTATAAAAAGTATGCGGGGCAGTGATCCTGATGCGGCACTCTATTGGCTGGCGCGGATGATCGAAGCAGGAGAAGATCCACTATTCATTGTGCGGAGGATGGTTATATTTGCCTCGGAAGATGTCGGCAATGCCGACCCACGCGCGCTGCAGATGGTCCTTGCCGTACAGCAAGCCGTCCACTTTGTCGGGCTGCCCGAAGCCAGAATCACTCTGGCCCAGGGAGTAACTTACCTCGCCACCGCACCCAAAAGCAACGCCAGCTATGTTGGCATCAAACAGGCCCAGGCCGAGGTCCGCAATAGCGGTGCCCTACCGGTGCCCAAGCATGTACGCAACGCCCCGACCAAGCTGATGAAAGCACTCGACTACGGCAAGGGCTACAAATATGCGCATGATCATAGCGGGGGAGTCGCCCAGCAGGAGCACCTACCGGACCGACTAGTTGGAACCAGATACTACCAACCGACGGAACGCGGGTATGAGAAGACGATAGGTGAAAGAATGGCTTTTAATCGTAGCCAGCGGGTAAAATCCCAGGATCCAAAGGACTAAAAACACCGAAGTCAAAACAGTATCTTTCCAAACTGACAAACATCAGCATTTTATTGAGATTTCAAACCCTGACAGCTAAAACTTAACATCGCCGTCTCCCGCCGACGCTCATTTCATTCAGACTCACCACTTTACAATAGATGACCCGATCGTTATGTTGTACAGATGACATCAACCTGCGCAAAAAAATATTGCACAGATATTATCAAATGCACCCTGATAATTACCTTTCTCTTAGGAGTTCAGCCAGCACTTACGATTGCTGCCAATTGGGGCCCCTGGGAAGCAACATCAACCAATCAGCAGCACTCATCCAAGTTTGAAATAGATCCCCTCGATCAAGCCGTTCGCACTTTCCAGAAGTATATTTCACCGCTCGATGGTGCGCGCTGCCCGATGTATCCCACTTGCTCAGCTTACTCGCGACAGGCCCTGCACAAACACGGACCACTTCTTGGAATCTTTATGACGGCTGACAGATTGATGCATGAGGGGGATCCGATCGAACAGCAGGAGACGATCATCAAGTGGGGTTTTCAGCGCTATTTCGATCCACTGAAATACAATGATTTTTGGTTCAACAAAGGATTAAAACATAAAACGGCGCATACTGACGTTCATCAATAGGCCGACACCGATCATCGTCGTAATCATACTCGTTCCGCCATAAGAGAAGAGTGGCAAAGGCACACCGACGACCGGTAACAAACCGATCACCATCCCCAGATTCACCACAATATGCCAGAAAAGCATCGCGGTCACGCCGATGGCAAGAAACATCCCGAAACGATCAGCGGCTCTTCGTGCAATATAAATTCCCCAAACAACCAAAAAGAGATAACCAAGCAAAAGCATCAAGCAACCGGAAAACCCCCACTCTTCGGCAAACACTGAAAATGCAAAATCGGTGTGTCGCTCAGGAAGAAAAGATAACTGCGACTGAGTTCCAGCCATAAACCCCTTACCCCAGAACCCGCCACTGCCAACAGCAATTTTTGACTGAATGATATGGTAGCCTCTCCCCAGGGGATCTGCCTCGGGATTCAAAAAAGTGCTGATTCTGGCTTTCTGATAGTCGTGCAGCATGAACCAGCCTGCAAACGCAGTCATGAAGCCTGAGAGGGTGAGGAATATCAAGGTGTTGCGCTGGAGTCCGGCGAAGATCAACATGGTCCCGGCGATAAATATCACCATCAGCGCCGTACCGAGGTCGGGCTGTTTAACAATCAACATAAATGGAACCGCCAACAATATGGCTGGTAACCACAGGTCGAATAGACGATAACCGGCAGGCAGGGCCGTACGCCCGAAGATGCGGGAGAGCATAATGATAATAACGAGTTTGGCAACTTCACTTGGCTGCAGATTGAAAAAACCAAGGTTAATCCAGCGGGTTGCGCCCATCGATGTCTTGCCGAGCAACAGTACAAACAGCAGCATCCCCAAAGTCAGCAGGTAGGCGGGAAGTGCAAAATGTTCAAGATGACGATAGTCGAAACAACAGATGAATAGCGCCAGGAAGACTCCTCCCCCCAGCCAGAGAGATTGCTTGAGATAAAAAGGGGTACTATGCTCAGCCCAACCGATCGTCGCACTGTAAAGATTGAGAATGCCAACCCCGGCCAGAGAACAAACGGTGATCAGTAAGACCCAGTCGAAATTGGTGACCAAACGACGATCAAACATCACTCCCCCTCATGCAAGACTGTCAACATGGCTTTTTGTTGCCCTTTGAAGTAGCTATCAAACATCGCCTTGGCAATCGGGCCAGCGGCACTGCCCCCATGCTGACCATGTTCAACGACGACCGCCACCGCGATTTCGGGGTTCTCGGCTGGCGCATAAGCGACAAACAGAGCATGAGGCCTGAAACGGTAGGGAACCTCTGCCTGCACACCAGTCTCTTCTTCTTCGTCTGACTTTCTCCGCACGACTTGTGAGGTGCCAGTCTTGCCAGCCACTTTAATATTGTTCAGATGTGCAGCCCAGCCGGTGCCATGCGGTTCATTAACCGCTGCGACCAGACCTCTGTCTATCGATTTCCAAGCCGCATCAGAAAAATCGGCATGACTGGACACCTGAGGTTCAAATTCTTGCAGTATCTGTGAATTCCAGTCCTCGATGCGCAGGATAATCTGTGGTTGCAAAATATCACCATGATTCGCCAGCGCTGCCGTCATAACAGCTAACTGAATGGGTGTCGTGAGAACGTAGCCCTGACCGATTGAAGCGATAACTGTCTCACCGCCATACCATGAAGTATTAAAGCGCTGTCTTTTCCAGGCCCGCGAAGGGATAACCCCAGATTTTTCACCCGCCAGCGGGAAACCGACTGGAGCACCCAAGCCAAATTCACGTGCTGCGATTTCGAGCTTATCGATCCCCAACTCAAGGCCCACTTGATAAAACCAAACATCGCAACTCTCGCGAAGGGCCTTTTTCAGGTTGGTCCTGCCGTGCCCATCCTTTTTCCAACAGCGGAATCGAGATCCCCCTAAAATGAAACTGCCGCCACAATTGATAACACGGTGATCGTTGACGATCCCCTCACGCAGAGCGGCCAACGCAACGATCATTTTAAAAGTTGATGCCGGAGAATACAGCCCAGACAGGACCTTATTCTGTAACGGGTGACGAGAATCGGTAAGCAACTGTGACCATTCTTCACTCTCAATACCGCGCACAAAGAGTGAAGGATCAAAGGTCGGTCGACTGAGCATCGCCAAAACTTCACCAGTGCGCACATCTAGCGCCACGGCGGCTCCCGACTGATCGCCAAAAGCCTGGTCAGCTGCGCGCTGGACATCACGAGAAATGGTCAGAAAAATTTTATTCCCAGGCTTTGCCGGTTTAACTTCTAACTGTTTAAGCAACTTGCCTTTGACATTAACCTCGACAAGGCGCTGGCCTTTCTGGCCACGCAGATAGGTTTCATAAGCCTTTTCCAGTGCTAATTTACCAACATAATCCCCTGGCTGCAGGCCCTCAAAAAAATCCTGACTCAATTCATTCTCAGTCACTTCGCCAAGGTAACCAATCAAGTGGGCTTCAGAACCTTTCTCAAGATATTCACGTACCGGTTGAACTTCGACCAAAACGCCTGGCAGTTCGGTACTGTGTTCCAGAACCCGCTCCATAACCGCGCGAGAAACATCAGTCGCCAGCGGCACCGGCCGGTAAATCGGGAATCGGCTCCCGCGTGCCCAACGTTCTTCAAGGGTTGAGGTATCGGTCTCCAACAACCCTGACAATTTTTGGAGTAATGCTTCAAGATTATCAACATCCTGCCGCATCACTGAAACAGTAAAAGCGGGACGATTATCGACAAGAAGAACGCCGTCACGATCATAAATTGGACCACGCGGAGCAGCGAGAGAGAGGACACGCGTGCGATTTCGCGTCGCACGGTCGCTATAACGCTCATAGCTGATGATCTGCAGGTACCAGAGGCGAAGGGCTAAAAGTAAAAATAGTGCGGCGGCTGCAACCGAAAAGAGGAGCAGACGCTTGTGCACGACAGGCAACTCTATCCAACGCGTATTAAGCCCCATGATGTTTACTCTGATAGGGGAGCCCTGCCATCCCATGCCGGGTCCCAAGTAAAGGCTGAAGCATCAGCAGGAAAAGCAGTAACAACCACCCGGACAACAGATTGGAAAGAATCTGAAGTGGCAGTGCGGGTAAAAGTATCCAGAGGACAGGCCCTGCTTCGGCAAAGGTAGTCAGTAAAAAACCGATCAAGACTGTTTGCAGAATTGTACCTGCAGTGATCAACCCGAGCAGTAACCTGCGGCTTTCTAGATTAAGACGATCAGAGACGAGTCGAATCAGTAAAAAAACCGCCAATTGAACTGCGACATAAAGTCCAAAGGTCGACCCACAGAAAACATCCTGCAAGGCACCGAGCAACAGGGTCAAAAATGCCGCACGCAGGAAGGATTCACTCAACCCAAGATAAATCACCAGAATCAGCAGAAGATTGGGTCTCATTTCGGGGGGGAGAAAACGTGGAAAAATTGTTGTTTGAAGTAGCATGAAAACAAGACCACAGAGTAGCGCGAAGATCTGACCTCTCATTCGACAGGATCCATCAGCACCAACACCTCTTCCAGACGCGAGAAATCGACAGCCGGGGTCACTTTGATCTGCTGGAAAAGCCCAAATTTATTACGTTGCACTGCAGCGACCCGACCAACGACTAAACCCTTGGGGAACACCCCACCCATCCCGGAAGTGATAATCAGATCTTCCTCTTCAACCAGGTCATTGCGCAGAGCAAATTCAAGGTTTAAATCATTGCCGTTGCCACGGACTACGCCTCGGGTTCGCGTGCGCTCAACCAATCCGGCGATCGAAGATGACGCATCCGTGACCAAAAGGACCCTGGAGCTATTAGTTGCTACTTTAATCACACGCCCGACCACCCCTTCTGCGACCACAACCGGCTGACCTTCCAGAACTCCATTGCGCAGTCCTTTATCGATAACAATTGTTCGGGCCCAACTGCTGGCATCTTCAGCTACGACCAATGCCGGCAGGACCTTACGTGGGTCAGCTTCAACAAAATCGAGCAATCTTTTCAGGCGTTGGTTCTCAAGTACCACTTCTCTCATTCCCAACAAACGCGCCCTCAGATCACGGTTCACTCGCATCGTTGCAATGTTCTGCTGTCGAGTATCGATCAACCAGAGATAATTGTTCCAGAGACTTTTGATGCGGGTACCGGTTCTATCAATTCCCAGTTGCAATGGTTCCGTCAGGGTCAGGACAGCGCGTTCAAAAAGAGTGGTAGTCGTTTTTTTGCGAAGATTGGCAGAATAGACGAGCGCGATCACCAGAACCAGCAGAGTGATCAATAGTGGAATTTGATGACGTTTCAAAAAATCACGCATCAGTGGATCCTAGATCTGCAGCCCGACACAGATGTCGTTTATTAGCAGGCAGAACAGTATGCAAAACGGGAGGATCGCTTTGATCCTCCCGCCATGACGGTGAAATACAGATTTAAAAAAGCATCCCTGACAGGGAAATCTGCATCCATTAAGAAGGAACAGCGATCTGTCGAAGAAGATCCATATGATCAAGAATCTGCCCGGAACCATAAACAACGCAAGTAAGTGGATCTTCAGCAACAGTAACCGGTAACCCTGTCTCTTGACGCAGCAGGACATCCAGATTTTTCAGGTAGGCACCGCCACCAGCAAGCACAATCCCCTTGTCAACAATATCGGCCGCCAATTCGGGGGGGGTATGCTCAAGGGCAATCCGCACTGCTTCAATTATAGTATTGACCGGCTCAGACATTGCTTCACGGATCTCAGTTGAGTTAATTTCGAGGGTCTTGGGAATTCCGCTCACCAGATCACGACCTTTGACTTCCATGGTCAAAACCTCGTCGTCGGCAGCGAAAACATTACCAATACCGATTTTGACCGCTTCGGCAGTCCGCTCGCCAATCAACAGATTATATTTGCGCTTCATATATTGAACAATCGACTCATCAAGCTTGTCGCCACCGACCCGCACGGATTGTGCGTAAACAATCCCGGCGAGTGAAATCACCGCAACCTCAGTGGTACCACCACCGATATCGACAATCATATTCCCCGACGCCTCAGTGATTGGTAGTCCGGCACCGATCGCAGCGGCCATCGGCTCTTCGATCAGGAAAACTTCGCGGGCGCCTGCAGACTCGGCCGATTCACGGACCGCGCGTTTTTCTACCTGAGTAATACCTGATGGGACACAGATAACTATCCGCGGACGAACCAGAGTCTTGCGATTGTGGACCTTGCGGATAAAATAACGCAGCATCTCTTCGGTGTGATCAAAATCGGCAATCACGCCATCCTTCATCGGGCGGATCGCTACGATACTCCCGGGAGTCCGACCAAGCATTTCTTTGGCATCCTTACCGACCGCCAGTACTTTGCGTTGGCCGCCAGAAGCAGTATGAACAGCAACCACCGAAGGTTCGTTACATACGATTCCCTTCCCCTTTACAAATACCAGAGTATTGGCAGTACCAAGGTCGATGGCGAGGTCGTTGGAGAATACTCCCCAAACAGCATCAAAAATATTCCACATAGTACGTTTATCCTCTGCCCTATCAGGCTAAAATTTAAACCTTTGTGTCCCCCTTTAAACCGCGCCCACTCTAGCAAACCGACTCTCTAAGCGCAAGACCCAAAAAGGGAAATATATATTGCATTTCAACAGATTGCTGGTCTAACATGCGTGGCTGTTTTCAAGCCTTTCTATCACTTGGTTTCCAAGGAGTTTTTTAC
>JAJRQB010000094.1 GCA_024280485.1 Deltaproteobacteria bacterium | reverse complement strand
TGATGGTTCTCTGGCTTTTCATCTGCAGTCAGTGCAGAAGGAGACCCGCAGGTATGAGAACGTTTTTCAGTCGGTCGCACGGATGATACTGGCTGATAAGATTGAGAAGGTCGTGGTCAATGGCCGGACGACCTACGATTTTAAACTCTTTCGGCATGGATCCAAGCATGCGATCGGCATGTATGACGAGCTGAACAGCTTCGTCAGTTTCGTCAAGGATGCTTCCGAAGGGGGTAGCTCCAAGGAGATGGCCTTCGTTCTAGTCGGCGAACCGGGCAACGGTAAAACCTTCTTCGTCGAGTACCTCTGCACCTGCTACCGTAATTTCCTGCAGCAGGAGGGCAATCGCAAGTTCAGCTTCCGTTTCACCGGGATGGAAAAGCTCGGGACCTACGGCAAGATCGACAAGATCGAATCCCAGACCTTGGAAGATCCGATGATCCTGGCGATGAACCTTGGAGAGACTCAGGATCAGAGCAGGCAGTTACTGGTTGATGAGTTTGGTTTCAAGTCGAAGGAGCTCGATAAACTCTGGGAAAACTACCGCCCGATGGGCGCGTGCAGCAGTTATATCCTCAATGATCTGCGCAACTACCATGATGGCAACCTGGCAGATATCCTCAAGGCGATCAATATTTTTCCGGTGCCGCTCTCCGAGACCCTCGGCACCGTGACAGGCAAGTACGCCGCTAAGGACAAAATCACCTCCAGTGCCGTCGATCTGCTGGGCGAAGAATCGATTCAGCGCCTGCTTCATATCAGCGATACCAACAATCCCTACCGTTTTGACTTACGGCGTGGTGCTCTGGCTCGGGTTGCCGGCGGCGGCATCCACTTCTCGGATGAGATCTACAAGAATAAGAAGGATTTGGTTCAGGTCTATCTTGGCGTCATTCAGAACCGTATGATCGAAATGGATGGCTACAAGTGGCCGATCGATACCTTGATTATTGCCACCAGCAACAACTCGGAGTTTAATCGTTTCCTCGCTGAAAAGGAGGAGGCGCCGATCATCGACCGTTGCCGAATCTGCTACGTTTCGCATAACACCAACTACCTGCTCCAGTCACAGCTGACCGATTACGCTATCGGCAGCGATGCCAAGACCACCCTGAATCGTGAGCTGCTGCACCAGGACCCCAATTTGAACTACGCCGCTTCGGTGACTACGGTGATGACACGGCTGCCGCGTTCAGAGAAACTGACCCCGATTGAAACCATGAAACTGGCAGCTGGTGAGGTGGCCGGTGAAAAGAGTATCAAGACCCTGGCCGAGGTGATCGACACCCTCAATCAGGAAGCGGATATCACCAAACGCTTCGGCCAGAAAGGGTTGGGACAGCGCAATCTGGGTCGTGCCATCCAGTTGATGGTCGAAAGCAGCGAGACCAATGAAGGCCAGTGTATGTTTGCCTTCGATATCTTCGACACCCTTGGACGGATCGTCCTCGACTATGTCACCGATGCCAATGATCGCGCCAAGTTTCAGGAGGATATTAAGATTGCGCGTAGTCTCTACCGTGAGCGGGTGATGACCGAAATGTTCAACGCCTACATGGATGAACCGCAGGCGATCCGCAAAGACGTGATGAACTACGTCAACATGATTATCGGCATTGATGCTGAGAATCTCGGTCCTGACAAGATGTGGAAATATCGTGATCCACAAAGTGGGGAGCTCAAGGCACTCAAGATGGATCAGCGCTTTATTCAGAGTGTCGAAGAGCGTCTCGGTCTGAAAACCGACGAACAGCGTGAGACCTTCCGCACTTCGGTGCGTAAAATCTATGGTCAGAAGATCTCGCTCGAGGCTGATTACGATTTCATGGATAACCTCGAACTGGTCAAGGCGGTCACCGATGTGCGGCTCAAGAGCGATATCGCCGGCGCCGGTTCGCTGGTCGGTGCTCTCGCCAATCGCACCAACGAGGAGAACCAGAAACTCTATGATCGGATGATCGAGACCATGCTCGGCCAGCTCGGTTATTGCCGGACCTGCGCACAAAAGACGATCGAGTATTTCTGTACTCAGGATGATGAAGGCTAGTCAGACAGACTCTCAGGAGAATCTATGAACCGCAAGAAACTCTATCAACGTCTGCAGGCTGCTGGCCTGACGGAGCGGCAGCAGCAGAACATTGCCGCCGAGATGGATGATTGCGGCGACCATTCTGTGCCTGTTCCCAGGGTTCAGCCCATCCCGCTGAATGATCTCTATGGACCCAACGATTTAAGTTGTCTGCAGGATATGCGGGTCAACTCTTCATCCTTTAATATCCGCACCCTGGATCAGCTGATCGACCGTGACAAGCTACGTGAGCTCGATGGTTTCCCGCGTAAAATTCGGATCGGCCGGATGGTCCGTCCCGGACGCAACGCCGAAGGGAAAGTGGTGGTGGTCCCGACCACCGTTGAAGAGAAGTTTATCCACGATAATCGCTTCGATCAAAAACAAGAAGGGGAAGGGAGTGGCGGCGGCAGCGGTGAAGGAGAAGAGGGTGAGGTGATCGGTGAGCAGCCGGTGCGTCCCGAAGGAGAAGGGGAAGGGACCGGTGCCGGTAAGGGGAAAGGCGCTGATCATGACATGGAATCTAATGCCTACGATCTTGGTCGAATTCTGACCGAGAAGTTTCAGCTGCCGAACCTCAAAGAGAAGGGCAAAAAACGTTCTCTGACGCGCTACACCTATGACCTGACTGACAAGAATCGTGGCTTTGGCCAGGTGCTGGATAAAAAAGCTACCCTGCTGCAGGTCTTAAAAACCAATCTCGCGCTGGGAAACCTGAGTCCAGACGGTGAGATCGATACCACCAAACTGTTGATTGCTCCGCGTGACAAGGTCTATCGGATTCTCTCGCGGGAAAGGGACTTCGAATCTCAGGCGCTGGTTTTCTTTGTGCGTGACTATTCCGGCTCAATGGCCGGTAAGGCCACCGAGCTGGTAGTCACCCAACATGTGCTGATCTATAGCTGGCTGCTCTACCAGTATTCCGGTCAGGTCGAGACCCGCTTTATCCTTCACGACACCGAGGCGAAAGAGGTTGAGGATTTCCACAGCTACTACAACTCGCGTGTCGCCGGTGGAACCCAGGTGGCTGCCGCCTATCGGATGGTTAACCAGTTGGTTAAGAAGGATTCCCTCGATCGCGACTACAACATTTATATCTTTCATGGCACCGATGGTGATGACTGGGATCGTGAAGGGCGTGAGACCATCCCTGAATTGAAAAAGATGCTCGGTTACGCCTCAAGGGTTGGAATTACCATCGCCGAGCACTCCTATGGCAGCAGTGGTAACACTGAGGTTCAGAACTACTTGAATAAATCAGGACTCCTCGATCAGGCTCAGGATATGCTGCGTCTGGACAATATGTCAGAGAATGAAGGTGAGGATCGGATAATAGAAGGGATCCGAAAACTGATTTCGGAGTGATATGGGCACTAGGCATTGGACACAAGAAGAAGCCTGAGCTGAGAAGTTAGAGGCGTGAAAGAATGTAACTCTTTGGCAGAAAGGAATAAGGAGTGAGGAGTTTTTCGTTGAATCAAGGAAGCTGAATGAAGGCGCAGAAGGTGTAGCGATAGCTACTCCGACAAGCCTGAGTGATAGCTGACGCAGAGTCGGCGGAAAAGAACCACTTCCACCACCATGGAGCTGATTAGCCAACAGACCAAAGCAATCATGGAAGGGTGCAAAGAACGTGCTCGCGCTGTTGGTCTGCGTTTTGAGGATGAGACTCTCGAATACGTGGTGACGAACCGCGACATGCTCGAACTGACTCCTAAAATTATGATTCCAACCCTCTATGATTATTGGGTTCATGATGTTGAGGTTCTGCGCGAAAAGGGCAAGTACGAACTATACCCCAGTAATCCCTACGAGACCGTTATCAATACCCGTCCGGCGATCTCCTTCTATAACGATAATAATCCCGACTGGCTCAACGTGATGATCTTCTATCATGTTCTGGGCCACATCGATTTTTTTCAGAACAATCTCTATTTTCGCCATACCTGGGATTATGACCTGGCGGGCCAGGCTTTGGCCGATAAGCGCCTGATCGCACGCTTGCGTAGCGAACATGGACGTTGGGTCGATTACGTGATCGAGTTTGCGCGGGGTATCGATAACCTTGTCGATTTCCACGGCGAGCTTTCAACTCTGCATCGCGGCAAAAAGGACT
This sequence comes from Deltaproteobacteria bacterium, assembly GCA_024280485.1. GTDB lineage: Bacteria > Desulfobacterota > Desulfuromonadia > Desulfuromonadales > Geopsychrobacteraceae > Geopsychrobacter. The sequence goes on along the minus strand of JAJRQB010000094.1, from coordinate 8,876 downwards.
GCAGCGCACGGCTCGATTTCTTTTTTGATGTTTTTTTACAACAACAGCGCCCGGTGAGTACCAGCGAGTACATGAAAGAGGTTGAGGCGTACAATCTGGCGTGTCGGGATCTCGGAGAGGTGGGGGAACAAAGTTTTTTTGCTGAGATGGTGCGGAAGTATCCTGAATTTGAGGCGGCTTTCGAAAAGCATCAAGGGGGGAAAAGGCAAAAAAAATCTGATTTACTGCAGTTTCTGATCGACCATTCCCCGATGCTGAACAGCGAGGAGAACCTGTGGATGAAATCGGTGCTACAGATCGTGCGCTCGACATCGATCTATTTTCAGCCGCAGATCCGCACCAAGATCATGAACGAAGGCTGGGCCAGCTACTGGCATGAAACCCTCTTTATGCAGGATGATCGTATCCGCGGGCATGAAATCTCCTTCGCTCGGGTTAATGCCAGTGTCACGGCCATGCCAAGGGTCGGACTGAATCCCTATGCCTTGGGGATGCGTCTTTTCTACTTTATCGAAGAGGCCGCAAATCGTGGTTGTTACACGCATGATTATCGGCGTTTAAGGGACATGGAGCAGAGGCGTCATTATGACAAAAAGCTTGGTAAGGGGCGTGAGTATATTTTTGATGTGCGCGAAAATTACAGTGACTTCACATTTCTCAACAGCTTTGTTGATCAGGATTTTGTAGATCACAACCAACTCTTTGTCGCCGGGAAACGTCTCAACGAAGAGCGGATGACCTGGCAGTATTATGTCAAGAGCCGCCATGCTGATGATTATCAGCAGATGCTGTTTGACAGCCTCTACCATCCACCGAAGATTGTTATTGATGAGGTGAAGTCGCAAGAGGGTGCACTCTATCTCAATCATAATATTGAGGGGAAACCGTTGGTTCAGGAATATATTGCCAATACCATGCTTGGCATTGAATTCCTTTGGGGCGGAACGGTCTGCCTTGAGACCAGTGAGGCTGAAGTTAAAACCGAGGATAAGGAGGAGGTGACGCCCGAAATGATCAGTTGGTCGCGCGTGCGTTATCAGATGAAGGAGCGAAAACTGGAACGGACAGTTCTTTAACCAATTGAGGCAAGCTGATTATGAATAATATCGACTCTGCACTCAGTCATTTCGATCGTCAGCAGGGCAGCCAGGATCGCGGTGCTCCGATCAGTTTTGATGCCTATCTCCAGCGGGTGGTCAAGGACCCCGAAAAGGGAATTCGTAACATTTTTCAAGTCTTCCACGATATGGTCGAACACCTGGTTGCGCCCGGAGTCGATGAATACGCGGGTGATCCAGAGTCGATTAATTTTACTGACCATGACACCAGTCGACTCTTTGTTGAGGGTGCAGATTCCCCCTTCTTTGCGGACCGACTTTTCTCGAATCGTCTGGTGAAACTGGCGGAGAACTTTCGTCATGGATCATTGCAGAATAAAATCTATATTTTTGTCGGCCCACATGGCTGTGGCAAGAGTACCTTTCTCGACAATCTACTTGCAAAACTTGAGCAGTACGCCAACTCTGAAGAAGGTTGCACCTACGAAACCTTGTGGCGTCTCGACCGTAAAATACTGGCCAGCTTTAGCGAGCAGGAGAGCGGAAAATTTTTGAATCGGCTCTCTGGCCTTTTGGACGAATATGAGTTCAAGCAGACAGATCTGATAGACGCACAACAGTTGATGCAGGGGGACGAAGATTATGTTGAGATCCCTTGCCCGAGTCACGACAGCCCGCTCCTGATGATTCCCAAGGAATTCCGCCGCGCATTTATTGATGATCTGTTCGAAAATGATCAGGCTAAGTGGAAGATTTTCACCGAAAAACAGTACGATTGGCTCTTCAACGAACCCCCCTGTACAATCTGTAACTCCCTTTATCAGTCGCTGCTTGAAAGGCTTAAATCCCCCACCAAGGTTCTAGAAATGCTCTTTGCCAGGCCTTATCGTTTTAATCGCCGCCTGGGTGAGGGGATCAGTGTTTATAACCCGGGAGATAGAATCATCAAGCGGAATGTTCTCGATAACAACATGTTACAGAATCGTATTGACAGCCTGCTGCGTGACAGTAACAGAGTGCACTATCTCTTCTCCAACTTCGCCAAAACGAATAATGGCGTCTATGCCTTGATGGATATTAAAGGACATAACGTCGAACGCCTTCATGAACTGCACAATATTATCAGTGAAGGGGTTCATAAGGTTGAATATATTGAAGAGAATGTGGCCTCACTCTTTCTGGCATTGATGAATCCGGAAGATCGGGTCCGACTTGACGAAATCCCTTCATTGATCGACCGTATCGAGCTGATCAATATTCCCTATGTGCTCGATCTGCGCACCGAGGTTGAAATTTATCGTAACAATTTTGGCCGACATATTGAGGATAGTTTCTTGCCACGTGTGCTGCATAATTTTGCACGGATTATCATTTCGACCCGACTATCTAAAGATTCTCCTGCCATGAAAGAATGGATTGGTGACCCCGAAAAATACAGCAGTTACTGTGACAGCAACTTGCAGTTGTTGAAGATGGAGATCTACACCGGCAATATTCCTGAATGGTTGAACGAGGAGGATCGCAAGAAGCTCACTGCCAAGTGCCGTCGCCAAATCATCGCCGAGTCAGAGACAGAAGGAGTCGATGGTTTTTCGGGGCGTGATTCGATCAAGATCTTTCGCGAACTCTACGGCAGCAAGGCCCGCGAAGGCTCCTTGATCGATATGAAGAGCCTCTGCAGCTTTTTCGAAAGTCGCGAAGAATGGCAAGAGATGATTCCAGATGGATTCCTCGACTCGCTCCGCAGAATGTATAATTACACCATTCTGCAAGAGGTCAAAGAGGCACTCTATTACTTTAATGAAGAGCAGATTGAAAAAGAGATTAAGAATTACCTGTTTGCCATTAACTTTGAATCTGGGAGTCAGGTGGTTTGTCCTTACACTGGCGATAATCTGGACGTTGGCGAGGATCTTTTTACGGCAATAGAGCGTTGCCTGGTGAGTAGTAGTTCTGATACGCAGACTCGGCTTCGGTTCCGTAAGTCGACGCAAAAACAGTATGCCTCACAGGCCCTGACCCAGGAGTTGATTCTAGCGGGACGGACCCTTGAAGAGACCAAGCTCTATCACAGTTTACATGAACGCTATGTCCATTATCTGAAAGAGAAGGTGCTTGATCCGATTCTTAAAAATGATAATTTCAGACGGGCGATCAAGGATCTAGAGGGGGAAAACTTTCGAACTTACGACAAGAAGGTTCGCGATGACGTGACCTTTTTGATAACCAACCTCTGCGAAAAGTTTAGTTACACCCGTCAGGGGGCGCGTGAGGTTGCACTCTATTTGATCGACAATAAGATTTCCGATGATTTTTCTTCAGAGTAGAAAAGGCCAGTGAAAATATCACTGGCCTTTCTGAGACTAGCCGCCGCGCGCATTGAGCTGTATTTACCCTCCGTTACGACTCATACGACTCATCAGCGCCAGTAGCAGACCCAGAGTAATAAAGGCTCCCGGGGGCAGGATCATCAGCAGGATCGGCTGATAGGAAGGGCCGAACAGGTCGAAACCGAGGATTGCTCCGGAGCCGAATATTTCGCGGACCGCACCGAGCATGAATAGCGCAAGGGTGAAGCCGAGGCCCATCCCTAAGCCATCTGCAGCGGAGCGACTGACGGGGTTCTTCGAAGCAAAGGCTTCGGCCCGGCCGAGAATAAGGCAGTTGACCACGATCAGTGGGATGAAGATCCCCAGGGCCAGATAGAGGTCGTAAACCCAGGCCTCCATACACAGCTGCACAACGGTGACGAAGGTCGCAATGATAATGATAAAGGCCGGGATGCGTACTCCCGAGGGGATCACTTTACGCATCAGGGCGACAACGATATTCGAGCAAACCAGAACAAAGGTAGTCGCCAGCCCCATCCCCAGTCCGTTTTCGGCGCTGGTGGTGACCGCCAGAACCGGGCACATGCCGAGCAGCAGTTTGAAGACGGCATTCTCCTGCCAGATCCCCTTGCTGAAATCACGCATCAGGTTCATTTGGTGCCTCCTTTCGGTGCCGGAACCACCTGCGGTGCCGGAACCACCTGCGGTGCTGGAATTACCTGCGGTGCCAGAATCTCCACTTTATGCTCCCGGTAGAATTCAAGCCCTTTTTTGACTGCTCCGACGATCGCGCGTGGTGAAATGGTGGCCCCGGTAATCTGATCAAACTCACCGCCATCCTTTTTTACACGCCAGTCGACATTGTCGAGGTCTTTCCCTTTGAACTGGTCTTTGAACAGGGCATCGGTGATTTTGCTGCCGAGGCCGGGAGTTTCAGCGTGGGTCAGTATTTCAATGCCGATGATCTGACCGTCGGGTTTAACTCCGACCATTATAAAAATTTTGCCGCTGTAGCCATCCGGGGCGACGACCTTGAAAGCGGTGCCGACCAGTTGCTCGGCCTTGCGCCCACGGTAGAAAACGACCTGGATCGGTCTGTCCTTCTTGTCGACGCCGTTTTCCAATGTGGCAGTATCGGTGTCGGGACTGTTGGTGTATTCCGGCAGGACAGCGCTTAAAGCTTTGAGCATCTGCAGTCTGCGCTGCTCTTTGATCGGCTCACGGGTGGCGGTTTCAACCTGCGAAAGGATCAGCCCGGCAATACCGGCGATTAAGGTCAGGGCCAGCAGAAGGCGGAGAATATCTTTCATATCTTAAGCCTTAGCCTCGGTCTGCCCGTAGATCTTAGGGTGGCAGAAGCGATCGATAAGTGGAGTAGCAGCATTCATCAGCAGAATGGCGAAGGAGACCCCTTCCGGGTATCCACCGAAGAGGCGAATCAGCACCGTCAACAGGCCGCAGCCGAACCCGAAGATCAGCATCCCTTTGTCTGTGACCGGTGAGGTGACCATATCTGTGGCCATGAAAAAGGCGCCCAGCAGCAGGCCACCTGTCAGCAGATGGAAGAGCGGGTTCGGATATATTTCCGGTGAAACGGCCCAGAAGATAGCGCCGATCACCAGCACCGTGCCGATAAAGGCGACCGGGATATGCCAGCTGATAACCTTTTTAAAGAGCAGATAAAGACCACCGAGCAGTAAGGCAATTGCCGAAACTTCACCCAGACTGCCAGCCATGTTGCCGGTGAAATAGTTAAGAAATCCACTGTGAGCCAGCTCAGGGAGTTTGCCGGTCAGCATCACCGCAGTCTTCATCTCGCCGAGCGGGGTTGCTGCTGTGATTGCATCCAGACCTGAACCGAGGGGGGCGGGCGCTGTCCAACTGGTCATCTGGACCGGGAAGGAGATCAGCAGAACCACGCGTGCCACCAGTGCCGGATTGAACGGATTATAGCCGAGACCACCGTAGACCTGCTTACCGATAAATATTGCGATCGCAGCACCGAACAGCGCCAGCCACCAGGATGATGTCGGCGGCATGTTGAGCGCGAGCAGAACGCCGGTGAGTGCAGCGGAACCATCGGCCAGGGCCAAAGGTTTACTCATCAGTTTGCAACTGAGCGCCTCAAATCCCATGCACCCGAGCGTACAGATCAACAGCACACTGAGAGCCGGCAGGCCGAAGAAATAGATCGACAGCGCTGTTGCAGGCAGCAAAGCGTAGATGACTTTGCGCATCACCTTGTCGGTGGTTTCGCCGCTGTGGATATGGGGCGATGATGACAGATAGAGTCGATTTTCCACGTCAGATCGTCCTTTTTTTCGCCAGAATGGCTGCTTTGGCATAACGGATTGACTGAACCAGGGGCAGCGTTGCCGGGCAGGTGTAAGTGCAACAGCCACATTCAATGCAGTCGAGGGCGTGATATTCTTCAGCCTCGTCAAACAGGTCGAGGCGTGCGTAGGTGGCGATAGCTGTCGGCTGCAGATGGATCGGACAGGCTCCGATACAGCGTCCGCAGCGGATGCAAGGACCGGCTTCGTAGCGCGGCAGATCCTCTTTACGGAAGATCAGGAGTCCCGAAGTGCCGCGAATTGCTGGTGTTTCGAGCGACAGTTGGGTTTGACCCATCATTGGGCCACCCATGATTATTTTAGCGGGCTCACCGTTTAAGCCTTCGCATTGATCGACCAGAAATTGCAGAGGCGTGCCGATGCGCACCAGCAGGTTTTTCGGCTCTTTAATGCCGGGTCCGGTAATGGTGACGACCCGTTCAACCAGTGGTCGTCCCAGCCGGACGGCATCACTGATCGCGGCAGCGGTGCCGACGTTCTGTACGACCACGCCGACCTCCATCGGCAGGGTGCCCGAAGGGACCTGACGGCCGGTAATGGCATCGATCAACTGTTTTTCAGCGCCCTGAGGATACTTGACTTCAAGGGCCTGTACTTCGATGTTGCGTGCTGCGGCTTCTTTGGTCATCTTCTCAATGGCATCTGGCTTATTCGCCTCAATGCCGATCACTGCACGCTCAATACCGAGGACTTTACGGAGAATGGCGATGCCGTCGAGAATCTGTTCGGTTGCTTCAAGCATCATCCGATGATCGGCGGTCAGGTAAGGCTCGCACTCGACACCGTTCAGGATCAGGGTATCGATCTGTTTATCGGCTGGTGGTGACAGCTTGACGTGGGTCGGAAATGTGGCACCGCCCATACCGACAATGCCAGCGGCCTGAATGCAGGCCTTGAGTTCGTCGCCACTCAGGTCGTCGGGATTAGCTCCTTTTAGATTCTCGTCCCAGGCATCCTCGCCGTCCGGCTTGATTACGATTGCCGGCAGTGCCTTACCCATCGGGTGCAGGCGTGGTTCGATGGCAATGACTTCACCAGAGGTTGAGGCGTGGATCGGTGCTGAAACGAATCCCCTTGCTGTAGCGATCAGTGTCCCTTTTTTGACCTTGGCTCCCACCTCAACACAGACCTCGGCCGGAGCGCCGATATGTTGGGCCAGTGGGATAATGATCTCCTCAGGCAGTGGACAGACTTCGATTGCCTTGGTTGCTGAGAATTCTTTTCCGTCAGGCGGATGCAGTCCGCCTTTGAAAGTTTTCAAATTCATTGCTTTAAGGTTCATCCTTTCAAGCCACCTGCTCTGGTTTTTTTACCGGGGATGGAGCAGAAAAGCTGCTCCCTTCGGGATAACCGGTAGAAAAATCACGGATGCATTTGGTAGGGCATTTTTCCACAACAGCTTCAGGATTCTCTGCAGAATCGTAGTCGACCCGGGCGAGGAATTTTTCAATCTGATAGGACTCAGGCGCATTCTTCTTGCAGATTTGACAGGCGATACAGCCAACCTGACAGTACTTGCGCACCAGAGCGCCTTTGTCGGTACTGTTACACAGAACATGGGTCGTTGTGGAGAGCGGCGTCATCTTGATGACGCTGCGTGGGCAGGTCGCGATACACTTTTGACAACCGGTGCATTTCAAACGATTGATAACAGCCAGTCCTTCTGTAGTAATTTCAATGGCGTCGAAGGGGCAGGCGCGCACGCAGGATCCTAATCCGACACAGCCGCCGGGGCAGTTTTTGGGGCCATCGGCAACCTTTTGTGCGGCGTTACAATCTTCAAGACCGAGGTATTGATATTTCAGGCTGGCCTTGGAGTTGTCCCCCTGGCAGCAGACCACCGCGATCTGGGGATCGGCGCTGATCGCCTCGACTCCCATGATGTGGGCGATCTTTTCGATTGTTTCGGAGCCTCCGGGCGTACAGAGATTTGGCGCCATTGAACCATCGACGATCGCTTTGGCGTAACCGCCGCAACCGGGTAATCCACAGGCTCCACAGTTCGCACCAGGCAGAACTTCGAGGATAGCGAGTTCACGCGGATCGATTTCGACCGCAAATTTTTTAGCTGCGATACCCAGAGCAACAGCGGCAAACAGGCCGATACCACCGAGGGTTAATACTGATGCAAGCATGCAAAATTCTCCAAAAAATAAGTTCCCAGCAGCCCTGTCTTTGAACTAGATGAGAGGATCAACCTTTGACCAGTCCGGCAAAGCCCATGAAAGCCAGCGATAGGAGCCCGGCAGTGACCAGCGCGATAGCTGTCCCTTGAAAACTCTTTGGTACCGGACAGAGATCGATCCGCTCGCGTAATCCGGCAAAGAGGACCATCGCCAGGGTGAAACCTAGACCGGCGCCTAGCGAGAAGACGACCGACTGCAGAAAGGTATAATCTTTTTGAATATTCAGCACGGCCACCCCAAGAACTGCGCAGTTCGTCGTGATCAGGGGGAGGAAAATACCGAGCGACTGGTAAAGTACCGGACTGGTTTTCTGGATGACCATCTCGACTAATTGAACTAGTGAGGCGATGACCAGAATAAAGGCGATGGTCTGCAGATATTCAATGCCGAAAGGGATCAGAATCAGGTATTGGATGAACCAGGTAACGACCGAAGCGACGGTCATTACGAAGATAACGGCCATCCCCATTCCCAGGGCAGTCTCGACTTTTTTGGAGACGCCTAGAAAGGGGCAGATTCCGAGGAAGCGGGCCAGAACGAAGTTATTGACAAAAACTGCGCTGACCAGAATTACAAAAAGTTCAACCATTGGGCGCTCCAGAGTCCGTATACAAATGGTAAGACCAGTTGTTTTAGAATGATGGGGGTCTTTTTGTCAAATGTTTTGTTTTTCACACGGATAGCCGTGTTTTATAGATTTACGTGGCGGGAAAGGTCCTCGGCACACTCTTAGCCGAGGTCTGCATTGGCTATGCCTATTTGCCAAAGGCTGCGAGGAAAGTCTTGAGTGCCTCGGGATTATTAGAGCGGATATCGCCACACAGAAAGTCTTTTAAGCCGGGGCGGTAGTTCTGATCCCAGATCCGGACAAAGAACTCTGTCGAGGTCTTGCACACACAATCGGCGCTTTCGCTCATCTTGCCATCCTCGACCCGGCAGTTTTGTGGG
>JAJRQB010000093.1 GCA_024280485.1 Deltaproteobacteria bacterium | reverse complement strand
GCATGGTCTGAAGGCGTTTGACATTCATGATGATTTTCATCCTTTCATCATGAACGTTTCCAGGTCCTGTTGTTCAGACTCATCTCATGTTAGAAACACGAGGGGCGCTTCAGACTCATTTCATGTTGGAAGAGGCTAGCAGTTGACAAACGTAGGTCCCGATGCTCTAATGACCGGCCTTTTCCATCTGCAAGGAGTACAACGTGAGCGACAACAAGAAGGTCACCTACAAGGACGCCGGGGTCGACATTGAAGCGGGCAACCGCTTCGTTGAAATGATCAAACCTCTAGTTAAAGCCACAACACGTCCCGAGGTTCTCTCGGATATTGGCGGATTTGGTGGGCTTTTCTCGCTCAACAAAAACAAATACAAACAGCCCACACTGGTCGCGGCTACAGATGGTGTCGGAACCAAACTGAAGATGGCCTTTGCTTTGGAGAAACACGATACTGTCGGCATAGATCTGGTCGCGATGTGTGTCAATGACCTTGTTGTTCAAGGAGCCGAACCTCTCTTCTTTCTCGACTACCTGGCAACCGGAAAACTCTCTCCGGAAAAAGCCGTCGAGATCATGAAAGGCATATCCGAGGGCTGTCAGCAAGCAGGCTGCGCACTGCTCGGAGGTGAAACCGCCGAAATGCCTGGCATGTATCAGGATGGCGAATATGATCTGGCTGGCTTTTCAGTTGGTGTAATCGATCGTGAAATGATCGTCGACGGATCGACCATCAATACCGACGACCAAATCATTGGTATTGCCTCTAGCGGCCTGCACAGCAATGGTTATTCGTTAGCTCGAAAGATCCTACTTGAAAAAATGAATCTGCCCCTCGATGCGACACCCGCAGGGTTAACAGTGCCACTCGGGGAAACCCTGATCACTCCGACCCGCATATACGTGAAAAGCATCCTCAACCTGCTGCGTGACTTCAATATCAAAGGGATTGCCCACATTACTGGTGGTGGTCTCATCGAAAACATTCCACGCGTTCTGCCACGCAACTGCAAAGCGGTCATCGACTGCAGTAGCTGGGAAAAACCGGATATTTTCGAGCTTTTACGTGATGGTGGAAATCTGGATGACTTTGAAATGTACCGCACCTTTAACAACGGTATCGGCATGGTTCTGGTCGTCCCTTCAGCCCAGGTTGAAGACATCATGGTCCGACTGTCAGGCCTGAACGAACGTGCTTTCCTGATCGGCGAAATTGACCAACGCAAGGACGACGAAGACCAGGTCCTTCTCAACTAAACATTTTCAATGCGTTGCTGCGCTATCAACGTCGAACGGTATTCCTGTGAAAAAATTGCGTCTGGGAGTCTTGGCCTCTGGTGGGGGAACCAACCTGCAATCGCTTATCGATTGCTGTGCCGACAATAGCCTTACTGCCGAAATTGCTATCGTTATCAGCAACAATCCTGATGCCGGTGCTCTTTCTCGCGCCGAAAACGCCGAAATCAAAACCTGTTGCATTAACCATCGCGATTTTGACAAACGCGCTGCCTTTGACAACAGAGTCGTGCAGCAACTGCAAGAGTCGGGAGTCGAACTTGTTGTCCTGGCAGGCTTTATGCGGATTATCGGTCCGATCTTTCTTGAGGCTTTCCCGCAACAGATTATAAATATCCACCCTGCCCTGCTTCCGGCGTTTCCCGGTCTGCATGTTCAGCAACAGGCGATCGATTATGGAGCACGCTTTTCTGGCTGCACCGTTCATTTTGTTGATAACGGCGTCGATACCGGTCCAATCATCCTGCAAGCCGTAGTGCCTGTCCTTGAAGAAGATCGCGCTGATGATCTCGCCGCACGAATCCTGATTGAAGAACACAAAATATATCCTCAAGCAATTCAGTTATTTGCCGAGGGTCGCTTACAGATCGAAGGACGCCAGGTACACATCCTCCCTACAGATCCTAATCTGGGCAGCAGATGAAATCCCATGTTCCGGTCCTGGTTAGTGCTTGTCTACTTGGTATCAGTTGCCGCTACGACGGCACAAATCAATTAAATCAGTCCGTTGTTGACTACCTGCAAGCAAAACAGCTTCAGCCGATTCCGGTCTGTCCCGAGCAACTCGGAGGCCTGCCTACTCCGCGCCCAAAAGCATGGTTCACCAAAGGGGACGGACAAGGATATTCACAAAACAATGCTCAACTGATAGATGAAACTGGTCAGAACGCCGGACCAGCTTTTCTGCGTGGCGCAGAAGAAGCCTTGCGTATAGCTCGCATCTGCAACTGTAAAACAGCCATTTTAAAACAGCGCAGCCCTTCTTGCGGCAGTCGCCAAATCCACCTCAATGGTAACCTGATTGACGGTGTCGGCATTACCTGCGCCCTATTACAACAAGCAGGATTAGAAGTGACCTGTGAAGAGAGTCTTGACTGAAATAATCTATTTACATTCGCGCCCGGAATGTGCTATTAATGCGCGTTCTTAAATTTGTGGAGGAGTACGATCGATGGCCAAAATTTGTGAAATCTGCGGGAAAAAACCCGTTACCGGTAATAACGTCAGTCACGCACACAACAAAACCAGAACTGTCTGGAATCCAAACTTGCAAAAAGTTCGGGCCGTTCAAAACGGTAATGTGCGCGCAATCAAAGTCTGCACTCGTTGCATTCGTTCTGGCAAGGTACAAAAAGCAATCTGATTTATCAGTTGCGCTCAATTGAACAAAAAGGGATGATCCATTGATGGATCATCCCTTTTTGTCGTTATTTCAATCAAAAATTCTAACAAAACCTAGCAATCTGTCGGACTTGCCGGACCGAAGCGAAAATTTGAGCGTTTGAGACCAGATTTTCGCTCGTTTGCAGGCTCATAGCCATAGCTATGGGGCAAAAAGAAACGGGAATCTGGGTCAAATGAACGAATTTGCAGCCGGTTCATGGAAAGCCTGACAGGCTACTAGGCCCCAAGAGCTACGATCGCATCGATTTCGATCTGGACCCCCTTGGGAAGAGCTGCGACCTGAACCGTAGCACGAGCAGGTGGATTCTCAGTAAAGTTCTCGCCATAGATTTCGTTAACCACTGCAAAATCACTCAGATCGATGAGGTAGATAGTGGTTTTGACGATTTGGGCAAAACTTCCGCCCGCAGCCTCTATGACGGCCTTAAGGTTCGCCATGACTTGCAGGGTCTGCTCCCGGATTCCACCCTTGACCATGGAACCGTCTGGCAGCAAGGGGATCTGTCCCGAGCAGAAGAGTAAATTGTCAGCCTTTATTGCTTGCGAATATGGTCCGATGGCAGCAGGGGCCAACTCAGTTGATATGCTGTTGATCTCCATAAACACTCCTTTCAATAGCTAGACACGGATCCGATCGACACGATAGACACCACGGATTTTTTTTATTTCTCGTATCACCCGGTTGAGATGATCAAGATTAACCGCCTCAATTTCAAACAGGTTCATCCCGCCCCTATCTTCCGTCGAATGGACACTTGCACTTACGATATTGGCATCTGCGGTGGTAATCGCACCGGAGATTGCAACCAACATCCCTTTCTGATCATTACAGAATACGCGAATTTTAATCACCCGACTGGTCACTTTTTCAGTGTCCCATTCAACTTCAATCAAACGTTCGGGATCACTTGCCTGTGCCTGCGCGCAATCAAAGGCGTGCACCGACAAGCCCTGTCCACGGGTAATAAAGCCTATAACCTTTTCACCGGGAAGAGGATTGCAACAGTTAGCGAAGCGAACCATGACATCATCAATGCCGTCAATCCGAATCGCACTGGTCGAACGCTTACGACCAGTGATTTTTCTTAAAACCTTGCTCAAGGAACTGGATCTTACCGGCGGCGCAGAACTTATTTCGGACTTCGGCAAAACCTGAGAAACCAACTGCCCAGCAGTCAGCTTTCCATAGCCAATCGCTGCCAACACATCGTCAAAGCTCTTAAATCCGAGGTCGTCAATACCCTGTTTGAATCCATCAAGCTGCTGAGCACGCTTAAGACTATATTGATGTTTACGCAGCTCTTTTTCAAAAAGTTCATGCCCGAGTTCCAGACTTTTTTCACGCTGCTCTTCTTTAACAAATTGGCGAATCTTGTTCCGAGCTTTGGAGGTTTTAGCAAAGTTGAGCCAATCCTTACTCGGCTGGTGCGACGATTGAGTCTGTATCTCGACTATATCGCCATTACGCAACTCTGTTCGTAGCGGACAGTGTTTCCCGTTGATCCGTGCACCGAAACACTGATTCCCAACATCACTATGAATTGCGTATGCAAAATCTATTGGCGTAGCCCCCCTGGGCAGCTCCTTTACATCCCCACCCGGAGTAAATATATAGACCTCTTCAGGAAAGAGATCTATCAGACTAGCGTCTGATCGATCTTGAGAAAGGCTGACATCCTGTTGCCATTCGAGTAGATGACGTAACCAACTGAAACGCTGGTCATCATGACCGGTCGCAGAGACTGCACCGCCTTCTTTGTACTTCCAGTGCGCAGCAACCCCATCCTCAGCAATGCGGTGCATTTCATGGGTACGAATCTGCACTTCCATCCGCTCACCAAAGGGACCAACCACAGTGGTATGTAGCGACTGATAAAGGTTTGATTTCGGCATCGCGATGTAATCTTTAAAGCGCCCGGGGATCGGTTTCCAGGTTGCATGGACAAGTCCAAGAACGGCATAACACTCAGCAATCGACACGACGAGAATTCTAAAAGCGGTCAGATCATAAATCTCTTCAAGGCCAACACCAGTTCGTTCCATTTTTTTATAAACAGAATAGAGATGTTTGGAACGACCGGACACTTTTCCTTGAACTACATTCTCCTTCAAAAGTTCGCGAAGTTCCTCCTTTACGCGCGCAACGTAGCGCTCACGCTCCTCTTTTTGGCTGAAGATGCGATCAGAAAGTTCTTCATATTTTTCTTTTTCAAGAGAACGTAATGATAAATCTTCGAGTTCTCCCTTGAGCCAACTGATCCCGAGACGATTAGCCAGAGGAGCGTAAATTTCTAGTGTTTCGCGCGATATCTGCTTCTGTTTATCAGGAGCAATAGATTGGAGCGTTCGCATCATGCAGAGACGATCTGCCAAATTCACCAAGACAACCCGCAGATCACGCGCCATTGAGATAAACATCTTACGAAAGTTTTCGACCTGCTTCTGGCTGCTGTTTCGATAGGGAATTTGACTGATACGGTGACCGGTAGAGACAAGCTCGAAGATCGTATTGCCAAACTCAGCCTTCAATTCGGCAGTGGCAGTATCTGAAGCTGTGGGGATATCATGCAGAAAACCAAGGAGCAGAGTGGTCTCATCAACTTTGAGCCGAGCAAGGATCTCTGCAACATCGAGAAGATGATGCAGTTGTGGGATACCAGGCAGATAGAACTGGTCTTTGTGGAGAGTGACGCAAAAATCATAAGCCTTCCGCACCATCCCCTCATCGATATCAGGATTGTACTCTCGGACCTTATGAAGAATTCTGTCCAAATTCAGTGTAGCCATATGACTTCGCCAATAGAAAACGGGCGCAAAAAAGCCGGAAACCACTAGAAACTGTCTCCGGCTGATTCATAAATTACCGGCGACGCTGCGGTATTTCGTAATTTATGACCTCTGCAGCAATCTCACGCAGGGCAACAACAACTTTCTTGTTACCCGATTTATTTTCGATCAGCGGCTCAGCCCCTTTATAAAGCTGTTTGGCGCGCTTGGAAGCGACCATAGCGAGCTGAAAGCGATTGGGGATAATATCCAGACAATCTTCGACGGTTACACGGGCCATATTTCTAGTTCTCCTTAATTTATTGAAAATTGCTGCTTGAGAAAATCGGTCAACAACCCTGTACGGCAACGTTCAGCTTCAATAATTGAAGAAAAACGTTGTCCTGCCTGATCAAGGTTGTCGTTCAAAACTATGTAATCATACCAGTGCGCCTGCGAAATTTCATCTTTAGCATTGAGCATGCGCCGAGAAATAATCTCATCGCTATCAGTTTCACGACCACGAAGACGACGTTCAAGCTCTAAAAAATCTGGAGGAAGCACGAATATGAACCCCGCTTCTTTAATTGAATTACGGATCTGACGCGCGCCCTGACAGTCGATCTCAAGGAGTAGGTCTGAGCCACTAGCAGCAGCGTGTTTCAAGGTCGCGAGGGCTGTGCCATACGAATTGCCATGAACCTCAGCCCACTCAACAAAATCACCGGAGACAACCATGCCATCGAAACATTTCTGATCAATAAAATGGTAATCGACACCATCCTGCTCACCCGACCTGATCGGCCGCGTGGTGAACGATATAGAATGCCGCAAGTCCGAGAATTTGTCAAACATTGCGCGGCATAGTGTTGTCTTACCGGCACCAGAGGGTGCAGAGACAACAAACAGAATACCAGGTCGCAGATTACTCAATATTCTGCACCTGCACATAAATTAAACATGAAACAATCCTTTATTTTCAATAACTTAAGGCAAATCTGCGAAGCTAAAAACAACCACCTGTCACCAAACCTGCCACCAAACAGCCAAGTTGTTTAATTCGAAAATTATTATTTATGGGAGCAGATAATACGTTATCAGGCTGGAAAGTTCAAAACAAATCGGGTCCTACCTCTCACCACATTTCAACACTCAACACAGAGGCCATTCATGCTCTTAAACCAACCACTTTTTTTGCTTGAAGTAAGCCAGCTAGTCGGATCAGCAATCGCCACTCTACCCAAATACAACAGGATCTCTGTTCGATAAATCCTTAGGTAAAGCAGGGATGTAGTGGTCAACTATTCCCGGACAGTAAGTTAAGTTTTTCTTCTGCCACGGACGGTGCGACTCCACCATTATTCTGATGCGGCCGGTACCAATTGTAGTAATCCATCAAATAGTGACTGATGTCTTTTTTTGCCTCTG
>JAJRQB010000092.1 GCA_024280485.1 Deltaproteobacteria bacterium | reverse complement strand
AGAACATAAGGCCAATCTCTGCTGATTTGAAGCATGGCTCGGGGCAATATTGTTTCTACGCTGCTGTTTAATTTAGCCTTCGTAATGAATCGGTTGTAGCTCCGTCGCAAAATTCAGATCGGTTTGAGCAACATCCCGTCCATAAGCGGCACTGACAGCATAGGTGGAATACTTGCCACCCAAACCACCGTAGCTTCCACCGGAGTGATAATGACTGCCGCCAGAAATCGTATTGCCAAAAGTCCGACCGTTCTGGCTGTTATTCCCGCTATCATAGCCACCCAGATACCCACGACCGCTGACGTCGATCTTGCTGGTCGCATCGACGGCTAAGGTTGTTACAACTATCGAAAGCTGCTCCATACCCGTTAACCCCGTGGGCTGATGAGTCAATACGCTTCCACTACTGAGTGAAAGAGTATCTGCTGCAACCAACCCCTCAAAAACAACGTAACTGCCCACAATAGTGATATCACGGTACCTGCCGGTTCTCACAACATACGGAGAGCCAGATGATCCAACATTCGCAATGGAAAGTGCTTCCACAGGTTTCGTTGTAAAACTCACGGTGAAATGTCTAACCAAATGATTCCCGGCCAGGTCAGCCACTGAATCGGAGACCCTCAATTCATAAGGGGTTGAACCATCCAGCGGTACTTGCGGGGTAAAGGTTAGGCTTTTACCCTCCGCCGCTAGGACAACATCACCTTTAACCTCCAGACCTGAATTCAAATCCGTAAGTGTGACGGCTGCACTATTGACAGTCTCCACGGATAGTGACTCATCGAAGGAGACAGAAATCGAAGATGTCGCGGAAACATCCGTTGCACCCTCAACAATCGAGCTACCTGTCACCTGTGGCGACACCCGATCAGCCACCTCGAGTTCGATACTGACCGTACCGATATCCCCATCCACATCCGTCGCCATACATGTCAGGAACATGACATCGTATGGTCCTGCATCGGGATCGACGATAAAGTCAAACTCCCTACTCATTTCACTCGGCAAAGAACTATTCGACAACTCAAGGATGCCAGAAGCAGCGCCAGAAGCTGAGCAAACCAAGCTTTCGATGTTTTGAGTATGGGTTACACTAAGTGTCGCCGTACCGGTCTCGCCCGGCCAGTAACTGGTGGTCTGTCCGGGGCTGGCAAGGACAATTGCGGGGTGGGATGTATGCTGCTGCTGAATTTCTTCAAAGGACAGGGCACGATTATAAATGGTGACTTCATCAATAAGGCCTTCGTATGTTCCATAATTACTTGTTTTTCCAAACAAAAACGATGGAAAGACCCGTGAGCGATTACTTTTAACACCTACTTTGACGAAAACCCCATTCACATATAAAGAAGGTAATTTATCCTCGTAAACAACTACTATATGATTCCAGCCAGACAATGTTTGGTTGGACACTAGCAATGAGGGCAGATAGTCTATTCCATGTTCAAAAACGCCAATCCCATTTGTTCCAACTGACACTCCAACTCCAGCTTCGTCTCCAGAGCGAAAGACTGGAGATATCGCATACCTTTGCCCGCTAATGCCTTGAGTACCCGTATTCCCCTGAGCAGTGAGCAATCTTTCTGCTTGTGGATTGACCCAAAAAGACATTGAAAAGGTATCGTACAGTGTTTCAATAAAAACATTCTCCATTGAAACATAATCATCAACCCCATCAAACTTTCCTGATTTGGTGGCATTAATTCCATTATTGCTGAAACTAGCAGCGCCACTGCTTACCCCATGATTCCCGTTCCCGGAGTAATCAAACCAGTTGCCATCCATGTGCCACAGGCCTACGATATCAGGGACACGCAGGTTTTCCGTTAGGCATTCCACAGTAACGGTTACCATTTCGCTCCGGTTGCCGGAAAGGTCACGACTGGTAATCTCAAGAATATTCTGCCCTGGTTGCAAGGAAAAGATAACTTGCCAGGTGGTTGCGGCATCGTGAGGACTAACCTGTTCACCATTGACCCGAATTGAGGCGTCAGGATCTTTGGTGCCGGAAAGGACAATCGAACTGCCATAAGTCGACAACGGGAGGTAATTGACACTCGGAGCGGCAGGTGGTTGGCGATCATTACTTAAAACTGCGTGATAGATCTCTGCAATATCTTCCGGCGCCAAAGCTTTTTTATAAACGGCAACTTCATCGATAAGACCCTGAAAAAACTGAACCGATCCCTGCCGTGCTCCTATTCTAAATTCGTTCATCGCAGGATGGTGGTCACCGATTGTTCCATTACCCGGGCCAGAATACACCTGCACGCCGTTAGCGAAGACCTTAAGTTGCCTCTCAGTTACAGAATAAGTCCAAGCCACATGAGTCCAGGTATTCAAGGGGGCAATGTAGTTGGTATTGACCCAAACCCAACCCGGTGACGAATTGGCTAGTGCAAACTGTATCGATCCATCTGGAAAACGTGCAATTTCATATTCACCTTCTTTATTGACAATAATTCCGTTAACGCTATTGCTTTCCGGGTAAATCCAGGCAGAAATAGTCAATTCATCAGACAGCACCAGTGACGTCGCGGCCCCCGCTGAAATATAATCATCAACACCGTCAAAAGAGCTCGATGAAGTTCCCGTCACTTTCTCAGAACTAAATGTGACTCCGTTATAAGGGGTGCCATTATTTCCGTTCCCGGACGAATCCGTCCAATCCCCATCCATAGTCCACAACCCGACTAGATCGGCGTCGGGAGCACGCGTAGTAAAGTTGAAGACATAGTCACTACTGCTTAAATTGCCCGACAGATCGCTAACACCAGCCATGACGGACATCGTATAGCTGCGGCTGAAGCCGAGCGGGCCCAAGGGTTTAAAGAACACCGTCATACCGTCACCAGAGAGAGTGACACTTCCGCCGACCGGACCAAATTCAGAGCTGACCTGGAAAAAATCAGTATTAACGCTGAGCGGATCGAGCGGCTCAGTGAATGTCATGCCAACGCTTGTACCGACCGGTATATTCTGAGAACCTGCCGAGGGATTCACAGAAACAATCTCTGGTCCACTGGCGTCAGTCGTAAAGGTCAGGATGAAAGCCTCTGGGAATTGGTTCCCGGCCAGATCCGCAAGGGTGGCGGCAATGGTTAAGGTGTAGTCCTGACCCACCAGCAGAGGAGAACTTGAAGTCACAGACAACTGACGGCTGTCTGCCGCAAGGATTACTGACTGTGGTATCAGTGCACCAGTACTATCAGCGAGGATAACAGACCCAGGTTTGAGACTGGTCGCGGCCAATGACTCATCGAAATAGATCGTGAAAATAGAATTAATCGGCACATTGCTGGCCCCTGCGGACGGCGTGCTGCCAATGACAGTTGGCGGCACCAGGTCGGCCACCTGCAAGACCAAGGTCGTGTGCCTTTCATTCCCGGAGGTATCGCGGGCGGTGCAATTGATCTGAATTGGCGCAAAAGGAGTGGCATCGTCAGCGACGATAAAGGTCAACTGCCGTTCCAGACTCGCCTGCGGCGGCTCGACGGTTGCCTGATAATTGGCACTCGCCGCACCGAGGATCACGCAGGAGAGTTCTGCCAGGGCATGGTTGTCGCTAGCATTCAGCGTTACGCTTCCCGTCTCCCCCGGTTTAAATAAGACCGATTCCCCGGAACTGACCAGGGCAAGATCCGGTTGGGTGCTATCTCGCACGGTCAGCACGCTGACCGCAGCCGGACTCGCTTGGCCGATGGAGTCGGTGACCACAGCAGTCAAAGTCAGGGTGCTCCCCGGCTGGACGTAAGCCGGCACAGTTAAAGTAAAGCTGGTGCTCGAAGCCGTTCCGTTGAGGTTGTGAGTCTGGCTGAAGGTCAGAGCCCCAGAAGTGGTCAAGGTAATTGCCTTGACGCCAAGATCGTCGTCCGCCTGCACAGTGACATTGAGGGCCGAACCGCTGTTAACCACGACGCCATTCAACGGCGCAATGATGGTCGCCGTCGGTACCTGATCTGCTGCCACATTCATCACCAGCAGCTTCGCGGCCCCACGATTGCCGACCTGGTCCTGAGCGACCGCCTTGATCACGACCTCACCGGCATGCTCGAGGGGTAAGGTCGCAGTAAATGGAACGCTGTGATCGGTTGCCGCCAGTACACCATCGACGCTGAAGTCGACGAAGGCCACATCGCCATCGGTGACAGTGGCACTGACACTCACACCAGTGCCGTTAATCAACTGTGCACCCGGAGCAAGGGTCAGTTCGGAGACTGTCGGCGGGATGCTGTCGAGGCTGGCGAAACTGGAGCTATAGCCACCGGTCATTGTATTACCGACGTTATCCCGTACCCCGGTGACGCTCACTGTGTACTGCCAGTTGGCAGCCAGGGGCGCCAGAGGGCTCAGGATCACCACCCGTCCCTCCTGAACCAGATCGAGACGCACCACCACTGGGCTACCGCCCTGCAGCAGCTGAATACCGTCCAGAGAAACGGGATCAATGGCTTCGCTGAAGGTAAGGCGGATCACGCCATCAAGCGGAACCTGGATGCTGCCAGCCGCCGGAGCGACGTCTGTAACAATGGGCGGCAGGTTGTCGATGGTAGTGAAGGTGCTGACGTAGGTCGCTGGTAATGTCCGGCCGACCAGATCCTTGACTGCGGTGGTAACCACAAGCTTGTAGAGGGAAAATCCTGCCAAGGGCTCGCGCGGCGTGAGAATCAGGGTACGATGATCGCCGCTGATAGTGACATCCGTCAACACCTTGGCAGAACCTTGAGTAAGATAGACGCTGTTAGCATTGACCGTCGCCAGATCGAAGGGTTCGGAGAAAACCAGGCTTATCACTCGGGTGACCGGCACGTCGACGGTGCCACTGCTCGGGTCAACCGAGTCGATGCTTATTGCCCGGTCATCCAGAACAATGGTTCCGACATCAAACTGCTGTTCGTTGACCGTCAGGGCACCGGCGGCACGGTTAAAACCAACATCCGCAGCATCAGCCATATAGAGCTCGAAACTCGCGGGGACCGGGATATTCTCAAAACTGAAATATCCATCAGCGTTGATTCGAGCGGTGAAGCTGCTATTGTCGGTGCCGGTATATTTTACTCCGCCGCCATCTGCCGGGGTGACGCCGTCGGCCATAAGGACTCTGCCGCTCACAGCGGCGACCGGACCGATAATCAGGTTTTTGGTGACGGTCTCCCCTTCATGGCTCAGAGCCCCAGAGGCCGCAGCTGCGGTAACCCGTTGCGGGTGGGTGACATCTAGAGAGAAATTCCCGGCTGGCACGTCGCTGAACTGGTAGCGACCCTCGATATCGGAGTAAATAGAGTAATCGACACTCACCAGACCAGCGGCATGAATCAACACCTTTGCTCCGGTAAGCGGAGTGACGCCGTCGGTATCAAAGATTGTACCGACGACGCTGCCGACACCGCGCAACACAATCTTCGCAACCGCCACATCACCGTCACCGACCAGAGTGACCGTCCGACTCTGGGCACGGTGGCTATTGTTCTCATACGCCTTGAGGCTGTAGGAACGGCCTGTCGCCAGGTTAACAAAAGCGAAGCTGGCGGTCGTTGCATCGACCAGGTAGGATTTGCCTTGAAAAACAACACGAGCGTTGGTTGCAGGCGTTACCCCATCAGGGAGCAGGACCATCCCCTTGATGGAAGCTGTCGGAGCGATATGCAGCTCGGTCTCGACAATTTCGTTCTCGTAACTGAGGTTACCGCTGAAGCTTCCCTTCAAGCCGTTGCCGGGGTCGGTCGCGTCGAGTTCGAAACGTCCCGCCGGAACCCCGGCGAAGCTGTAGCGTCCGTCCGGTCCGGTCGTGGTCGAATAGACGTAGCTCGACACCCCGCTGACGTTGATGCGCACATCGGCCCGCTCAATAGGAGCGGTTCCGGCATAATTGAGAACAACCCCCTGCACCGTGCCACGCGGCAACACCGTCACCTTGACATCGACAATCTCACCGTCCTGAGAGAACCTGCCACTCCCCCGGCCACTCCGCTCGGTGGTCGGATCGAAGCCTTCCAACACAAAATCGCCTAATGGCACATAATCCATCCGGAACCGACCGAGCTCTGCCGGATCAGACGAGGTGGAGGTGAAGGCCAGAGTCTTGGTTCCCTTGAGTAACGTGATCTGTCCACCACCGATCGGTGTAATGCCATCGGCCTTGACGAAGATGCCGGTTACGCTGCCAGTCGGTGACAGAGAGAGGGTCACAGCGATTGAGGCACCATCAGCGGCAAGAATCGCCTCTCCCCGGCCACCCCGGCCAAAACTGCCACTGGCAGAGAGTGCATAAGTACCAATCGTTAAATTATCCAGCGCCACCAAACCATCGGCATCGCTGACCCCGCTAGCCAGATCGAAGGGATACATAGAACCGCTGACGGTCACTGCAGCGTCTGCTGCCGGAGTGCCGTCGGCGTTGTTAACGGTAATAACCAGGGAACCACGACCGAGGAGAACGATAGCCTTATTGACTTCGCCACCGGCTGGCACCGAGACATTCCCCTGCCATTGCAGGGTGGTGACCGGATCAAGGGCGCGCAGCCTGTGGTTCCCCTTGGGGAGGATTGGGCTGAAGCGGTAGTCACCGTTACCGTCGGTGACCACCGTAACATCGCCCCCACCGATCGTGGTTGTCACCCGCACTCCAGCTCCGGCCGAGCTGCCATCAGGCAACAATACCCGACCGAAGACAGAGCCCATGCCATTGGCCGGGGGCGGATTCGGGTCAGGATTCGGACCGGGATCGGGATTCTGTACTGCCCTCCCCTGTAAAACCAGATCAAGATTGACGGTCTGCAGCGCCGCCAGGGTCCCGCTGGCGGTCACCGGAACCGGTCTGAAGACGTTTGAGGTTTGCGCCACATAACGCCCTTCGTAGACGTTGGCAAAGCTAAAACGCCCGGTCTGTGGGTCGGCCTTAATCGTCTGCGGATGGCTGTAGTCATAGACCAACCAACCCATGATGTCCGGTTGCATCGACGTCAAGGTGACATCCGCTCCCGTCGGCATGCTCTTCTCGATATCGTCATAGACGGTGCCGGAGATGCTGCCAAAGCGGAAGGGTCTTAAATCGACGGATTTATTTTGGCCATCGTACCAGAGGGTGGCAGTCGCATTGGCCACTTCACCAGCACTAAAGACGATCAAACTGTGGGTCTTCAGCGGCAGATTGGGAAGATTGAACTTTCCGGCGGAGTCTGCTTGGAAAGGGATATAGCTCAGGCGGTCGAGGACCAGACGTACTTCAGCACCGGGCCAAGGGGTGCCGTCGCGGTGGTAGACGGTCCCGCTGAGAGTCCCGGATGCGAAGGCGCTGGCGGGCACATAGAAGGGAACTTCAAGGCTATCACCGTCATTCAGCAATGTCACTGCGGTTACGGCGATCCGTTTGTTGTAGTCCTGCGGGTCGATGAGCTGCAGCGAGATTGGTCCGACCGGCAGCGAGTTGAATGTGTAGCGACCTGCGGCGTCGGTCTCTGCCAGCAGGTTCTGCGCATAGGGGGAGCTACCGAAACTTGCCGCCACCAGCAGGCCAGCTGCACCCTTGCCGTCGTCCCGGGTAACGCTGCCGCCGATGCTTCCGGTCCCCTCGAGGAGCAGGTTGATGGACAAGGTCTGGGCGTCGAGCACGGTCCCCTGCACCCTGACATGCTCTCCGCTGCTTTCATCATAGGCTTCGAAGAAGGCCGTCCCGGTATAAACCCCGGAGAACCCGAAGGAACCATCGGCACCGCTGCGCATCCAGTTATTGTATTTGTTCCCCTTGACAATCACCACCACCCCGGAGCGTGGGGTAACACCATCGGGGCCAAAAACCCTGCCGGTCACATTGCCGCGCGGGATACCATCGAGGCGATAGATGGTCAGGTCCTGAACAACAGCACCGCCAATCTCTGGCAGTGTTCCCATGATCGAACCTTCAGCCAGAGTCGCTTGATGCACACCCTTGAGACTAAAAGCCCCGACGGTCATATTGCCGAAAGAGAAGTGCCCCTGGCCATCGGAGGTACTGCTGAAACGCCGCTGGTCGGCCAAGGTGTTAACCTGCACCGAAGCCCCGGAAACTGGTGACCCGCTCTCATCCAACACCGTTCCAGAGATGCTGCCACGGGCCTTCATGAAGATGTCGAGATCTAATTGCTGGGCATGATGAATGACTGAAGTAGTTGCCTGACCGACTTCGCCGGAGTCAGGATGAACCGCTTCAATCCGGAAGGGACCAGCCGGGTCGTTGTTCTGCAGCACATAATCAAAATGATAAGAACCATCGGGACCGGCCTGTTTCTCGCTGAAGATGGCGTAGACCTGCTCGATGCTAAAGCCATCGTCGTGCCAGATATATTGCAGCAGCCGTACTGTGGCACCGGGAACCGGAGTTCCGTTAGCTTCACGCACCACTCCATCGACCACTGCGGCCGGCCCTGTAGCGGTGGTGCGAATCGGCAGTGTCTGCGGGGCCGACATTGTCAGTCCGGCAAGATCGACCAGTCCATCTACGCTCATATTCCGTTCAAAGAACGGACCGATGCCGTCGCGCAGCAGCAGAAACGCCATCCGACTCCCCGGCTGCAGACTGGCACTTTTTACCAGATTCGTGTCGATACCATAGTTGGCGACATCCTTGGCGCTCTCGGCGCTGACCGTCTCATTGAACAGTACCGCGATATTACGGCCGTGCTTGTCGCCGCCGGGGCCAAAACCAGGGACGATCTGGGTCGCGGCCACGATCTGAGGCGGAGTATCCAGGATCGCGGTCACTGCTGATTGAGCCACAGTGGTATCGATGCTGCCATCACCGTCAATATCGATCTGCAATTGATAACCGTCGCTCACCCCTGGTTGTAATTCCAGGACCGCCTTGGCGCCAGAGGCCAGGGTCAGATTGTCGAAGCGCAACCGATACAGCACACCGGCAGCATCCGGCCAGACGATGCCGAGGTCGAAATTTGCCGTGGCTTCGGCCACCAGGTTCAAGCGGTAGGGTCCCTCCTGCAGTGCTGTCACCAGCGACAAACTGGCTCGTTCAGTGCCGATCTCACCCAGGGCAAACTGATCGCCATAGGGGATCTCGCGCCGTACAGGATCGGAGTTCAAACTCCCGAGTCGGTAGCCGACCGGATCGGTTAACTGGACCCTGAGCGGGGCACTGGTCGTTGCTACCGAAAGATGGCTTGCTCGGTATGAGACTTTCTCGCTCCAGCCTGACTGGACGGCCAGCAGATTACTGTCAGCCACGGCGGCCTCGATGAAGGGCACCAGAGCCTGGTTAATCTTCAGCCCCTGAGTCGAAGAGCGGCGAAGGTCATCGAAACCATAGACCCCCTTATCCGATCCGAACAGATCAAAGGTCAGATCTTGTAACGCCTTGAGCGGTTCATCACCGATCAGGATACGCAGCCCGGCTTCCGACAGGTCGAAGGCGCGGTCGGTTACGGTCTGTTTAGCTATCGGTAACACATCGGCTGGCAGTGCGCCGGCCGGTGCGGTCGCCACGCTCCAGGCTTGCCCAAGTAAGCCGATAACAGCATTAACCAGTTCGGGGGCCAGACCCGCAGTGTAAGGAAGGATCAGGCTATCGGGCGAAAGCGGAATCCCCCTCTCGCCGACTCCAGTCCGCAGGTTAAAGCGCCCCTTAAGCTGCTCCGACTGAAAGATCGAGGCGGTCACCGCACCGGTGATCTGGGCGGTCAGCCGGTAACGAACGGTTCCCGAAGAACCGGGCAGAATACTGTCGAGTTCTTTATCCGGTGTCTCGCCCTCGATAAAGGTCGCACCGGAGATAGCCCGCGGATCGAGATGGACAGAGACCAGATTAGCGGTGGTCTTGCCGGTATTGGTCACGGTCACGAACAGATCATAGTCTTCGCCGGTACGGACCGTCTGCGGGTGACTCATGGTCAGGGAGAATTCCGGATTACGCACCAGCACAGCGCCGACGGCTCGGCCGCTCAACTCCACCGGACCGATCGGCAGACCATCGAGAATCGCGCTGATCTCAAACTCAACCTTATGCGTCCCCTCCTTGAGCCCCTCGATGGTGAAATCGGCCTGGCCCGACTCGGCCGGACTCATCGCACTGATGTCATCGGCAGTACCGAACTGACCATCCGCTCCGGGGTGGTTGATGATCATTTCGCGAGGAAAGAAACCATCCGTCCCCTTGGCCAAGCGCAGCGGGTCATCCCCAGGGACGGCATCGCTCCCCGGGGTCAGATCTTCTCCAGCAGGGAGGACGATGCGCGCCTTGACGTCACGAATGACCAGATTCGAGAGTTCTGGAGCACCGTTACTGACAATGGCCAGGGCACTGAAGTACTGATGCAAAAAACCGATGTTGCCGGGGATCACCACAACTCCCGGAATCGGCGGTAATTCAAATGTTGCGGACCCCTCGAACGGCTCCTTGAGCTGCATCACGAAGGGTTTGATCTCGAGGTTCGGCGGCAACTCGACCTTGACCCCCGGCGGTGGTTTAAATTCAATTTTGGGAGTCGGGAGCCCGATATTAGCCGGGATCTGGATATTCTCCGGGTGCGGCAAGGTGACCCGATCCGGGATGATCACCGGCAGGGTCAACGGCACCTGACCGCTTTCGGTAGCAAAGGCGGCGGTGAACTCGTAGGCGGTGAAGTTGGAGCTATCAAAGGTCACCCCGCGCTCCTGCAGTTCCTCCAGAGTCAGTTCACGGGTCCGAACTTCGGTAATCAACGGATCATTGATCGACTCGATCACCACCGTCTGTGGCACGGCGCCGAACAGGGTGGTGTTATTGCCATCAACCAAACGGATATTGTTGAGGGTGTGCTTGCCAAATAAAGCAAGAGTGGGGATATCAAACGGCTTGCCCGGCAGGGTTTCAAGGGTGAGCGGGGTGAGAAAAGCGGGGCCGGAAAGCTCGGCCACAACCCGATAGTCCTTCGGCAATTGACTGACGATCAGATCGACATCGAAAGCACCGGTATCGACGCTGGTATTGACCTGGGTCGCTATCCCCTTCGGCACCGCCTGGTAATCTGGCCCTGCGTTCAAACCGATACCAACGATATCGAGATTGAGCGTGGTCAGGGGTGCGACTTCTGCCGAGCCAGAAAGACTAGCCCCGAACAGAAGAGCAACAACCAGAAGAATGCCGAAGATATGTTTCATGTTTTCCCCACCTGTGTATTTATTGCAATTCAATCAAATTAAGTTTGTTAATCACTGTGTCTAGGGACTGGCTCCCGCAGGGTGCCTGTCCCACTACCACCACTTGGACCATGCCCAATTGCGACCTTTCCTGCTTCATAGGGACAGGCAACTTTTGCACTTCAAAAAGTAGCCAGTCCCTATGGATCGGTCCCTAAGCGTGGTCGGCCGCGCTGACGCAGAGTCGACTCCAATCCCAACTGCTGACAAATCTGCTCCTGCCATTTTTCACTGCCAAAAGGCGCTTGTCGCTCAAGGGACTTGCTCAACTTATTCAGCTCACTGGCCGCCATCGGCATATCCACAAAACGCGTCCAGTCAGAAGGTAAGGAGATCATCCCATCAACCACAGGGACTGGCTCCATTTGCTCCTTAAATGGTGCCTGTCCCACTGTGCCAGCATGCGCAGATGTCTGTCCCGTTTCAACGACAGACGTTTTATCAACCAAACCCGCGCTAATGACCTTTTCTTTCACAGGGACAGGCACCCTTTGGGAGCCAGTCCCTAAGTTCTCAAGGTGTGATGACCACTGCCAGTCTTTGGCGCTGTCAACCATTCCGGCACGCACCGGATTTCCTTCTACATACCGAACCACGCTCAACAGATGGTCATCATCCTGAACAATGAAACTCTTAAAACGCCCCTGCCAGACATGCCCACTACTCTCATAGTGGCGGTGGTAGCGCCTTACATGACTGGTCATCAGCCATTGCATCCACTTGCTGAGATCACCGCCCTGCTCGACCTTGACGACCAAATGAAAATGATTCGTCATCAAACAGTAAGCAATCACCTTGACCGGATATTTCTGTTTCGCCTCGCCGATCAGCCTGACAAAAGCCGCGAAATCCTCCGGCTTATGAAACACATCCTGCCGCCCGTTACCACGATTCAGAATGTGATACACCTGATTATCTGCAAGCCCCCTCGACACTCTCGGCATCCTCTCCCCCTCCTGCTTTATTCGACAGGGACTGGCTCTTTTTAGATCTTCAAAAAGTGCCTGTCCCACTCAACCAATCAACACAAAAGTACGAAAAAGTAGCCTGTCCCCTTTAAGGTCTTTAGAGGGCCACCTCCCCTTTAAGGTCTTCTAAGGCTCCTGTACCCCTTCAAGCAGCCGTAATTTTTTAAAAAGATTCATACTTGGATCGAACTCAAGATTCCTAGTACCATCTGGATTAAGATAGTATTTAAAATAAATTT
>JAJRQB010000091.1 GCA_024280485.1 Deltaproteobacteria bacterium | reverse complement strand
GGTTTCAATTTCAACCTCGCCATGCTGCACCGCAGAGAGCAGGTCGGCAATTTCTTCTTTACTGAGTATTCGTTCCACAGGCACTCTCTACTGAACGACAAAGTCGGTGAAATAGATGCGCTTGACTTTACCTTTGCTGAGGATCTCATTGATCCGGTTGAGAAGTTCGGCTCGAAGTTGCATTTTCCCCTGCATATCACGCAGTTCACTAAAGGTTTTG
Organism: Deltaproteobacteria bacterium; assembly: GCA_024280485.1. Taxonomy (GTDB): domain Bacteria; phylum Desulfobacterota; class Desulfuromonadia; order Desulfuromonadales; family Geopsychrobacteraceae; genus Geopsychrobacter. The sequence goes on along the minus strand of JAJRQB010000091.1, from coordinate 8,045 downwards.
TTGCCAACTAACAACAGGATAGCATCCTGAAGTTGCGGCAACCGGGAATTGATTTCATCTGCGGTTGTCGGAACATCGACTTCCAGTGTGATCGCCGCTTTAAGGTACCGATTCTCGTCATCATCCAAGATATTGACTATAAAAGTATCAATCTTCACCATCGGTCCGATCATCTTGGCATTGGCCGCCATCGCTGCCGCCTCTGCCTCAGGATCGGGCCGCTCTTCCTTGTCACCCATGAGAAAAAAAGCCGCTCCACCCCCGATGATCGCCAGCAAAATAACGGCAGCAATAATGATCATCAACTTCTTCTTGGAACCCTCTTCAGGAGATTCAACTGCATCTTTTTTTGCCATGATTCATCCTTTATATCTGTCGATATTCCGTTATAAAATCTTTGTTCAAAAGCCTAAAAGGGTGCCTGTTCACTAGCATCAATCAGGTATGGCAGTTCGTCGTTAGGCCCGCCTTGGCTTTCTAGTACAAATTCGACCCGCCGGTTTAATGCACGTTCGGCATCAGTGTCATTAGGGAACAGTGGTTTTTGTGAGCCATAGCCGGATGCTGCCAGACGATTGAGAGGCAGCAATTTCTGACTCGCCAGATAACGCAATACCGACACTGCACGGGCCACCGAAATGTCCCAGTTAACCATTTCATCCCCACGATTATCGGTATGTCCCTCGATCTTCATGTTAAACGGCAGAGGGTGCACAAGCTCGGCAACCTTCTGCAATATCGGATAGGCCGCCGGAGTGACATTGCGCTCGCCTGGTTCAAACAGGACTGCGTCATTGATGCGCAGAATGACGGCTCCGCGATCCTTGACCAGGGTGATGTCTTTCTCAATCTTCAACTCATGGATCTTGGAACGTAAGCGACGATAAACCCGCGTCACCATGTCGTCATCAATCGGTGCATAGGTCACAATTCGTGGGGTTGTTACACTTGTTGTACTGCTGCTCGCGAGCACCCCGAATGCACCGGCCAGAGAATCGCTGGCCTGGCTGAATTTCACCTTATCCATCGACGCCATCGACATCAACAGGACAAAAAAGGTCAACAGCAGGGTCACCATGTCACTGTAGGTGACAATCCACAGCGGTGCTCCTTTCGGGGGTTGTTTCTGTTTTTTAGCCACTATCTCCTACCCCTATCCGAAGTTACTTTGGCGCTCGCTTGGCGCAACAAAAGAATGCAGTCGTTGTTCCATCAGCCGTGGATTCTCGCCGCCAAGAATAGCCTTCATCCCCTAGGCAATCAGAGTTTTAACCAGCACCTCATTGCTCGAACGCAACTTGAGTTTGGCGGCGATCGGCAGACAAATGACATTGGCCAGAATGGCTCCATAAAAAGTAGTCAACAAAGCAACTGCCATCGCCGGACCGATACTCGATGGATCGTTCATAGTTTGCAGCATCTGCACAAGACCGATCAGGGTTCCGATCATACCCATCGCCGGTGCATAACCACCGATCGACGTAAAAATTTCAGCCCCTTTGTCGTGCCGTTCCATGATGTATTCAATCTCCATCTCAAGCATCTCTTTGAGGGCCTCGGGTTCCTGGCCATCAACCGCCATCTGCAACCCTTTGATAAAGAAATCATCATCAATCTCATTCATCACTGACTGTAGACTGAGAATCCCCTCCTTACGTGCTTTTCCCGCATAGGTAATCAACTTTTCTATCGTATCTTGAGGAGAATAATTTTTAACAAAAAAGGCTTTGCGCGCGACACTGATAGCACCAATAATATCGCCAAAAGGATAGGCGACCATGGTGACGCCAAAGGTGCCGCCAATCACAATCAGAGTCGAGGGCACGTCAAGAAAAATCAGCAGTGAACTGCCCTGAAGAATGGCACCAATCAACAGCCCAAAACAGCCGATCAGGCCCAGTAGAGTAGCTAAATCCATGAACAATCCCCATTACGGTTAGCGGTGGCGATCTGCGCACCAGATCCATATTCATCCACCTCGGACTCGTCAGTACCCTACCAATTAGCAGGGAATGTGCCATTTTTAGAAAATCTCAATGATTGCATTTTTCTTCTTTGATTACAGGCTATTAGCTGACGTGCTCAAGGATTTTTTTGTCTTTCCAAAAAAAAACCGCCCCAACAAAAGGGCGGTTCATTAAATTGTCATGATTTTGACCAAAAATAACTAACGCTTCAAATTGATAACCTCGGCAAGCATTTCATCTGTCGTTGTAATAGTCTTTGAATTGGCCGAGAAGCCACGCTGGGTCGTGATCATCTTGACAAATTCCTGAGCAAGGTCAACGTTAGACTGCTCAAGGGCGTTGGTAAAGATATTGCCAACCCCCGAACCAACCGTGCCGACAACTGCTGGGCCAGAATTAGTGCTGACCGCCCACATGTTGCTGCCAATTTTATCCATGGCCCCAGGATTGGTAAACTTTGCCAGGGCCAGACGCATCAACATGCGCGGTTGACCGTTGGAAAAATTCCCGACCACGTTGCCATCTTCATCGATATTCAATTTCACCAAAGAACCGGTTCCGAAACCATCCTGCTCCTGAGAGACCACCACCGAAGGACTGGCATACTGGGTAGTCTGCATATCAAAAACAACCTGCTGGGTTGTGACTGCACCGTTGATCCAATTCAGACTACCTGCGGTTGTTTGCGGGACGGCGGCTGCGGGAGTGGGAACAATAAGATCACCCGCAGCATCATAAAGATTGGTTCCGTTACTTTGAATCAAAGTGCCACTAGCACTAAAACCGAGAGTACCGCTGCCTATGATCTCCAAGGTCCCTGCAGTACCACCAGCAACCTCAGCACCATCAACGACGGAATTCCACTCCCAGGTATTGTTGCCAACCTTAGTAAAATAGTTAGACATGAGATGGGTACTGCCGAGGGAGTCAAACAAACGGATTGAACTGGCGGAGTGCGAGGTGCCGGTCGGGTCAGTCACATCGAAAGCACCTGGTGCCATAGCCGCCGAATCAGAATCCAGGTTAGTGTTCAATGTGACATTGCCAGTCGGGCCAGCCGACGTAAACGATTGGGTGTTGGCCCTGACCGGAGTCAGGTCACCAAAGGTATTGCCAGCAAGGTCCAAAGAATAACCCATCAGGTTAAAACCCTCCGGGTTCACCAGATAACCATCGCCATCGAAGCGGAAGGCTCCGGCTCGAGTATAATTGTTGGTGACGTTCCCGGTCGACGGATCACTGACGATGAAAAAACCTGGGCCCTCAACCGCGAGGTCAGTATTCAATTCGGTATTCTCGAAAGTGCCCTGGCTGAAAATATTGTCGACAACCGAGAGGCCAACTCCACGGCCAACCTGTGAGGTTCCGCCCGAGCCTGAGACCTGGCTGGAGAGCAGATCGCCAAATATCGTGCGACTCGCTTTGAAGCCGATGGTATTGGAATTGGCAATATTATTACCGATGACGCTCATGGCATTACCGTTGGCATTGAGACCACTGACGCCACTGAACAATGAACTGGAAACTCCCATGGTGTTGCTCCTTGTCGGAGGGTACCTCTGTCGGTCGGTACCCCGCGAACCTCCTCGATGAGGACCGGTTCGGCTAGGCTATAACTGCGCTATCAATCTGGGTAAAGACGTTGTTCTTCAATTGCTCGCGGTCAACAACAGTGACCACGGTATCGTTTTTGATACTGACGACCAGTGCGGTGTCATCAAGTATGACCAGCGAATCCCGGCCGCCCTTGGCACCAACCTGAGCTACGGCTTGTTGCAGACGTTCGAGTTGACTTTGATTGAAATCGATTCCACGTGATTCCATGCGGCTTAGAGCGTGTCTGGAGAATTTAACCTGCGACTGTTGTTGAGCCTTCTGCAGCAGCTGGTCAAACTGGCCGGAGTCACCGTTTTGAACCGCGGGCTTTCGTCGAACCTGCCCTGCGGGGCCAATCGGCTGAGGAATGATCGTCAATCGATCACTCATGGCGTGAGCCCAACCTTTTCAACCTTGGCCATACTGAAGGTCCCCGCTGCCGTGGATAAGCTGGTTTCAGCATCTCCAAGTTCAATCCCGGTAACGAGACTGCGGATCAGACTTGTTGTATCGACGACCTTTTCATCTTCATCCAGTGCCCGCGCCACCAGACTGTAGGTTCCAGGTGCGACAGGCTGACCATTGTCACCGATGCCGTCCCAATCGATAAAATATTCACCAGGATCGGTGCCGGTACTCGGAAGAGTTGCAACGTTGTAGCCGGTCTTATCGAGGACATAGAGGCTCACCTGATCAGCAGGGGCATCAAGCCGATAGCCGAGAGTTTGACTCCCGCCATTAACGTCAAACTCGGAGGCCCTAAACACTACTTCACCTCCAATCAGTCCCAGTGCCGACTGCCGCTCAACCTGACTCGCCATCAACGTCAAAGAATTGAGTTTCTCACTCATGTTACTCAATTGCTCAAGCTGGCTGAACTGCGCCAACTGTGATGTAAACTCGGTAGCATCCGCGGGATTAAGAGGATCCTGATTCTGCGACTGAGCGACCAGCAAAATTAAAAAATCATCCTTGCCAAGTGCTGTTTCTGTAGCCCCTGCTGGCGCAAAGGGACTGGATGTGTCACTCACACTACTGATTGATGACATAAGGTTCTCCCTGGTTAAACCCGCAGACTGATTCCGCCATCTGCATTTTGCATTAGTTGTTGAAGTGGAATATTAACCTCCGCCTGCGGCAAGTCGTTCTCTCGCCACGAGCTTTTCTCAGAAGGATCTTCGTGCTGCTGCTTCGAGGCAAATCCCTGGTCGGCAGCCCGATCTTGATCGGTTTGCACATCGACTCTAAACTCATCGATCTTCAGGCCCTGCTGCTGTAACGCCTCTCGTAACTGCGGGAGATAGCGATCAAGCACCTCTTGGACTTGCTGCGTTTGAGTCTGAAGATGAACGCGTAACCTGTCTCCGTCGACAATCAGATCAAGTCGCACCGAACCAAGTTCGGCAGGATGCAACCGCAAACGCATTCGCCCACTCTCACCGTCAACACTTCCTGCCAGATGAGTCACCACTTGATCAACCAGTTGGCTCTCAGCCAGCTGCTGCCCCGATGGCAATTGCATGATCTTAGGCGCCACAATTCCAGGCTCTGGGATAACTCGATGAGTTGTACTGCCAACCTGAACACTCTGCTGCGATTGAATCTCTTTGATGAAGGACGATACGTCCGGCTTCGCAGTTTCAAGCGAAAAATCACCGTCGCTATCGCTTACCACCTCGCCTTCACCCATAACCATCGGAACAACTTCTACCGATGCTTTACTCGCCGGTTGTTGCTGACGCGGGCTAAGTATTTTGGCGATCTGATTCTCTTGCAACCCTGCGGCAACCTGAGGCTGCATTGTGGTCTCAGATTGTAAATTTTCTGGATCAGCTTCTCCCGTAACCGCAAGAGAGAAATTTGAAGAGACCTGTGGAACTCCTTCAAGGTTACTGCCCTTCCCACCGACCACTGCCGCAACGGGTTGAACCAGCTCAAGTTGCTTCTGAATTTCAGCAATCATCGGGTGACCCTGAAGAGCATCCTGGACAAGGCCGTTTTGCATCATGACTGCCATCAATTCCCGCAACTCAATAGCATCAGCATCACTCAAGACTGGTGGCAGTATTTCAGTCCCTTCCTCTACTACCGAACCAGACACCTCCGTCACCTGACCAAGGACATCCAGTGCTGCAGTCATGACCTCTTCAACCCAGTCTTCACCTTCTTGCTCAGACTGTAACCAGCCACCAATCAGCTCTTGAGTCCGCTCAGCAGCAGCGATCAGATCGGCATTTTCCGATGGTTTGACATAAGCTGCACTCTGGTCAAATAGAGCTGCCATAAAGAAAGGCGCGGCCTCCATCTCAGAGCCCTTGCCCTGTGATGTTTCTACCGGTTCAGTTGTCTGATTCTTTTCAACCGATTCAGCAGTCATCTCGGTTTCTGTGCCCAACACCTCACCAAACGGTTGCTCCGATGACTCTTGTGTCCCTGTAGCAACGGAAGTCCCGCCACTTTTAGGTGCTGCTTGAAAATCTTGAATCATCATTCCCTGCATAAGTTTTCACCTCCTTTCGTAAGTTATTTTATTCCCCACCGATTTAATAACTCGGGGTTTGATCAACCGAGAACTCGGTAAACCCGGTACTCAATTTTGTCGCTGTTTTTCGATCAAGATTGTCGAGTATCTTCCCTGCATTTTTCTTGTTCATTGCTGCCAGTAGTTCGATCGCCAACTTCGGTTTCAAACTTTTAATCAAGTCAGCCGCCTTTACCGAATTCATCTTTTCATAGATCTTGCTCAACTCAGCAACTCGCTTGCCCTCTTCAGCCTGTTTCCGATTCAGCAAACGACTGAGTTCCTGCCTCAAACTTTGCATCTGAACGAGTTTCTTATCGACCTCTTGTTTCAGGGTCTTTAGCTCCATTTGCTCGACTTTGAGTTGATCCCCTTCTTTTTGCAGGCGGTTATACTGTTCTTCAATTGCTGAGCGAATTCTCCGCTCCTCGACAGAGGTAGGAGGCGCCTCTGTCTTTGCTGCAGCACTAGGCAGTGGCGTACTCAGCAACAGAACGACTATGATAAATTGCAGTACTTTCATTTGCTATCTCCCTTCTGCCGCAGACTGATCTCGTCGAGCATTATCCGCTCTTTTCGATTAAATTCGCGCAGGTACTCTGCCAACTGTTTCTCCTTGAGCTTTTCAAGAATCTTGCATTCCCGCGCAGCAACCTGCAATTTCTGACGGCTTTCATTGAGTAGTAGCGCCATTTCCTTGAGTTGCTTCTGTAACTGTTCACTTTGTTGACGATGATGATCAAGCTGATCTTCATAGAGTCGGAATTCGAGTATCGACAGGCCCTGTTGTTGCTTCTGCAACAACTGCCCGGAGAGTGTATCGAGATGACTGCTCACTTCTCCCTGTTTTGCCTTAAGCCCTGATTCAACATTCAGGAGTTCAGCCACTCTTTGCTGGGCCTGCTCTTCCAGAGTCTTGCGATATTTGAGAACAGCCTGCAGCTTGAATTTTTCAGCCATTTATTTTCAATATCTCCATGACGCTCTAGTCCCGTCGGTCATGTGCGAGCAGTTCCATCTCAGCGAGAGTCTCCTCAAGGGTCAATGCTTCGTTCATTCCCTGGCGCAAAAAATCGGTGATGACCTCGATCCGTGAAATCGCATAATCTATTTTCGGGTTACTGCCAGCAACATAGGCGCCAATATTGATCAGGTCCTCAGCTTCGCGATAGGTGGCGAGTATTTCGCGGATATGTCCCGCCATCTCCTGGTGATCGGGGCTGACAATGTCGCGCATGACCCGGCTGGCTGAATTGAGGATATCGATACAGGGATAGTGGTTACGAGCTGCCAAGTCACGTGACAGAACAATGTGACCATCGAGGATCGAACGCACCGAATCGGCAATCGGTTCATTCATATCGTCCCCCTCGACCAAGACCGTGTAGAGGCCGGTAATAGTCCCCTTGCCGCTGAAGGACCCGGCACGCTCAAGTAATTTGGGTAGAGTGGCGAACACGCTCGGAGGGTGACCTTTTGTGGTCGGCGGCTCGCCGATCGCCAGGCCGACCTCACGCATCGCCATGGCGAAGCGGGTGACAGAGTCCATCAAGAGCAATACATTCTTGCCCTGCGCACAGAAATACTCGGCAATAGTTGTCGCGACAAAGGCCCCGCGCATCCGTTGCAGGGGTGATTGGTCCGAGGTTGCTGCCACAACCACCGAACGCGCCAGCCCTTCGGCACCCAGGTCACGCTCGATAAATTCCCGGACTTCACGGCCCCGCTCACCGATCAGGGCAATAACATTGACATCGGCGCGCGTGTGCTTGGCCATCATGCCGAGTAACACGCTCTTGCCGACTCCCGAACCGGCCATAATCCCCATCCGCTGACCTTGCCCACAGGTCAAAAGACCATTGATGGAGCGCACCCCTAGATCGAGAGATCGCACAATCTGATCCCGATCCATCGGACTGACCGGCTGCGCATAGAGCGGAAACTCTGTGTCGAATTTCTTC
>JAJRQB010000090.1 GCA_024280485.1 Deltaproteobacteria bacterium | reverse complement strand
GTTCCACCGATTCAGGGAGTTCCACCGATTCAGGGAGTTCCACCGATTCAGGGAGTTCCACCGATTCAGGGAGTTCCACCGATTCAGGGAGTTCCACCGATTCAGGGAGTTCCACCGATTCAGGGAGTTCCACCGATTCAGCGAGTTCCGGCAGTTCAGAGTTCACTTTCGTTCCGGATTTTTTCGGCCAACCGCCTGTAGGTGACTCATCGGTCTTCAGCCCAGCGTTGATCGGTACCCCTTTTGTCGACGTCGCTCTGGCGGCTCTGCAACCAGCCAATGGAGGTGCTTTCGAGGGTGGACTGACTGAAACCGATGCAGATACCGGTATCAACAATTCGGTGCCCGAGGTGCTGCTTCAGCCAACCAACGTGCCGACCGACGGCAAGCCGAGCCCCCTGTTCGGCGCCCTGCCGTTCACCCAGAAGATGCTGCGCTTCGAGGAGTTCGGCCCCGAGGCCTACGACCCGGCGACTAATCCAGACCCAGCCACCAGTTTCCCGCTGCCGACTCTGGGACTCTGGCCCGAGCAGGACGAGAACAGCGTCTTCGCCAGCGGACCAGATCCGCTGGCTTTGACAACCTTCGTGACCCAGCCCGGGATCAGACCACTACCCACAGCATTTGCTGATGAGATCAATGAGAATCCATGGAAGAGCGTGATCGAAACCTTCCTCGGACGCCCCCTGGATACTCCTCCCGCCGACGGGCGCCCGCCGGGGCAGGGCTGGTCGCACCAGCGCTGGAACGAATTCTCCCCACAGGTCTATTACAAGACCGCAGTAGCGGGCGCGAGCATGAACCACGGCCTTCGCGACAGCAAACAGATGCACCGTTACAGTGTTGGAGAATGGGCTCCGGGAGGTCTGTATCACAACCTCTATCGCAATGACGTTGACGATACCTCGCTGGACGGTTCTGCCGCCGGGCTGTGGATCAAGTTCCACCCGAACATGCCAGTCCAGGACAGCAAGACTATCTGGACCTTTGACGGGACCCTGCCGCCCAAACTGCTGATGACTCGTTACGGACAGGGACTCCTGATGCGCAATTACAACGCGTTACCGATCGATCCTTCGGCCAACCGCGGCTTCGGACTACATACGCTTACCACCCATGAACACAACGGTCACTCCCCTGCCGAGAGCGACGGCTATACCAACGCCTTCTTCTTCCCCGGACAGTATTATGATTACCGCTGGCCGATGCAGCTCGCCGGTTATGACACCATCAACACCGACGCCAGTGATCCACGGGCGGCCTTCCCCTGCTCCCCAGGCGAAAAACTCTTCGTTAATGATGCTGAGCAGACCCTGCAAGCCTGCGAGGACGGCAAGATTAATATCCGCGGCGATTGGCGCGAGACGATGAGTACCCACTGGTTCCACGACCATATGCTCGATTACACCGCCCAGAACGTCTACAAGGGTAACGCGGCCATGATGAACTACTACAGCGCCATCGACCGCGGTAAAGAGGATTTTAGCGACGGCGTCAACCTGCGCTTCCCCAGTGGCACAGCGCTCGACTGGGGAAATCGCGACTACGACGTCAACCTGGTGCTCGCCGGCAAGGCTTGGGACCAGCAGGGCCAACTCTGGTTCAACATCTTCAATAAGGATGGCTTCATCGGCGACCAGATGCTGACCAACTGGCTCTACAAACCCTACATGGAGGTCAGGGCTCGCCGATACCGCTTCCGCATCCTCAACGGCTCGGTCTCCCGCTACTTCACCATCGCTCTGGTCCGCCAGCGCCAGGATACCGGTGGCGAGTTCCTTGGTCCGGTCGGCTCCGGGGTTTCTTATGAGCGAGTCCCTTTTCACATGATCGCCAACGACGGCAACATCATGGAACACACGGTGCCGTTTGACGGGAGCATGGATCTTAATGGCGACGGCGACCTCCAGGACCACAACGGCCAGCTGCCAATGCAGGCGATCGCCGAACGTTATGACATCATCGTCGATTTCGCCGCTGGCGGGATTAACCCGGGCGACAAGCTCTACTTTGCTAACGTTCTTGAACACCCCAACGGCAAGGTCACCGGCAACAAAATCCCACTCGCTGATGTCCTCTCAGAAGCCTACTTGCCGATCACCCGCGACAACGACAGTGACGGGGTCGCCGATGAATGGATCGGCGGCGACCCCGTCGTCGGCCGTTTCCTCGAACTGCGAGTGGTCGCCTACTCTGGCACCGACCGGAGTATGAATCCGGCCGACTATGTATCGGGTAAGAAAAAGATGATTCCGCTCAAGCTCGACCGCGACAATCCTCTCGATCAGATCAAAATTGCCAATGCCCGCCACCGGACTTTCACCTTCGGACGCTCCAACGGCACCGACAGCAAGCCCTGGACGATCATGAGCGACGGCGGCATCGGTTTCAGCATGGACCCCCGCCGGGTCTCCGTGGCTTCGCAACTCTCCACCGGTCCGACCGAGGCTGGCACCAGCGGCGAAGGGACCTTGGAGGTCTGGAATATCGTTAACGACGGCAACGGCTGGAGCCACCCGGTTCATGTCCACTTCGAGGAAGGGATTATTCTCAATCGTGACGGCAGAGCCCCTCCCGAGTGGGAGAAGTGGGCTCGCAAGGACGTGTACCGCATCGGACCAGATGAAGATGACGGCAGGAACGTCGAAATCGTCATCAATTTCCGTGAATTCGCCGGGACCTACATGGAACACTGTCACAACACCCAGCACGAGGACAACGCCATGCTGCTGCGCTTTGATATTGAGCACCCCGGACAGTTGCAGCTGATGCCAGCGCCGATGCCGACCTGGGATGGCGTCGAATATGTCGACTCCGCAGCCCTGCCGACCTTCAGAAGCGGCGACGGACTGGTCCCGGCTTTCTGATTCATGTTAGGATTCGACAATTCAATGAGAAGCGAGGGGTTGTTTTTTCAGCCCTTCGGATTTTCCACACACAATCAGGAGAAAACTGCATGTCGAAGTTTCGCTGGATACCACTTGCTATCATTGTTGTTCTTGTTCTCAGTGTTGGAACCGCCTTCAGCCACTCCGCCCATAAGAACGATTCCCAGAAAAAGTCGACCCCAAGTCGACCAGCTGCAGCAATACAATCGTCCGGATCCCCCTGGGGAGCCAATTATTTCCCCAACGTGGAACTCACCGCGACCGATGGCCGCAAGCTGCGCTTCTTCGATGATCTGATCAAGGACAAGGTGGTGATGATCAATTTCATCTACACCTCTTGCGTCGATTCCTGTCCACTCGAAACCGCGCGCTTACTGCAGGTGCAGAAGCTGCTTGGCGACCGGGTCGGCAAGGATATCTTCCTCTATTCGATCACCATCGACCCGGATCATGACACCATTGAGGTTCTTGCCGCCTATGCCAAGCAATTTCATGCCGGGCCGGGCTGGCTATTCCTGCGCGGCAGCGAGCCGGATGTCACCCAGCTACGCAAGAAGTTCGGCATCTACGAGGCTGACCAGGGCGTCGACCAAAACCTCGAGGATCACATCATCAGCCTGGTGATCGGCAATCAGAAGACTGGTCAGTGGATCAAGGCCTCAGCCTTCGACCCTCCGCAGTTGCTGGCCACCAAGGTCGGCAGTTGGCTGAGCAACTGGAAAATAGCGAGTAAGGTGAAGAGGGACTACGATAAGGCGCCAAAACTGCGGAACCTCTCGCGCGGCGAGAGCCTGTTCCGCACCCGTTGCAGCGCCTGTCATACCATCGGTGGTGGTGAAGCTAGCGATATCGCCCGGGGAGATCTCGGACCTGACCTGTTCGGCGTCGCTGCCAAGCGCGACCGGGCCTGGCTGATCCGTTTTCTGGCCGAACCGGACAAGATGATAGAAGAGAAGGATCCGCTGGCGCTCTCTCTGGTGCAGCAGTATAACGGACTGAAGATGCCCAACCTGCGACTGAATGAAATCGATATTGCCGAGTTGATTAAATTCCTAGTAGAAGAATCCGCCCGTCTGGCACCAACACCCCAACCGCCCGAAAAAAAGTGAACGAAAATGGCCGGGCTCTGAGAATTTAGTACGGAGCCCGGTATTTTCTAAACCTCCTTCAGAACCATTTAATCGTTGAATCTATTCGTACTGAGTAGTGAATGGATAAACAGATGAAAAATTCTTCTCACATTCTTAGTTCCAATGACGCAACCAAACATAAATTTTTAGCTCTTTAGCAACATCGCAAGATCACTAGCTATTGCCAACGGCAGGTAGGCTTATCCTCCCGCCCAAGGAGGAGATATAGACTCTAACCCCTTCTCCTCCCCACGGAGAGATAAGGCTCCCTACCGGGAACTGTCTGTGTCGCCCCATTGTCGATATCCAACTGATTTGATACCAATTAAATAAACGAAATGACAGGACGGTCAGGCCTTGCTGAATGCAAAAATTAACCCTGATGCCTATCAGTTTGAAGCTAACATGAAGCATGCTTCTCGACAGGAGTGCAAGCGGGACAACTGGATTACAGAGTAGAAGGACCCGGAAAATTTCGTTATCTTCTTCGTGATGAACTTACCAGGGTACGAAGTCACTAACTTAGCTCGACAACAAGCCTGCTGAGGCTCTAGAGAGAAAGGGAATGGCAACCTTGAAATCAACCCTGATTATGTTGCAGGTGCTGATCGTTCTGCTGATTCTGCCCCTCCCGGCACCTGCCGCCCTGAATGCGGTTTCGACGGATGTTCTGGGTGCTCCGTTGCTTAACATCGCCCACGGTTTCCCTCTCTGGTACCGGGATAACAACGGCCGAAAACTAGAGCTCTGTCTTGAACAGGCGAAAATCAGGGCGGATACTCAAACCAGCTTCTTCCCCTGCCTGACCGCTGAGCCCCAACTAAGCCGGCCGATCTCCTTTCCTGGAAATATCGGGATGGAAGGCTTCTATTGGACAGCGGTCTCGGTCGGCACCTTTACCAGCAGTGGCGGCCAACTTGGCGACATGCTTGTCGTTCTTGCTCATGAAATGACCTTTCCCAACCTGATTGTCACCGACAGCCAGCAGACCGTGTTTGCTCGTATCCGTCTGCGGATCAATGTCCCGGTGCCGGGTACCTATCGGGTGACCCATCCCTTCGGCACCCGCGACTACCTGGTTACGCTTACCGGTGCCGGTCGCGAGATAAACCAGACTCAGGATGTCGGCGTTCTCAACACTCTCGATTTTCTGGCCTCGCTGAACGACGCCCCGGCCCCGGCGCCGACCGCACCGCTCATCCCTTCCGTGAATGAAGCTGTGGTCAACAACACCGGTGCCAGCATCGGTCCTTATCTTGGAGTCGCTGGCGGGCTACCGATTCTCGACACCGAGGGGTATCTTTACCTGAGCAATCCAGGGACCGATCTGGTCCCGATTCCAAACCCGATCGAGCAGGGACTGAATGGCGTCGATTTCTTTGAAGTGGAACTGCTCGATCCCCCCGCAGGTTTCTTCCTTAACGCCGCTGACAGCAGTCAGAAAGTACGTCTGACCGGCTTCCAGATTAGCGGTAAACTCTTCAATGAAGGAGCGAATCTGCCACCGACCGCGACGGATGACACGGCGACCACGCAGACCGGCGGCCTCGTACTGATCGACGTCGTCGCTAACGATCAAGACGACCGGGCGATCGACCTTGCTGATCCTTTCAATCTCGCAAATCCAACCAACACCAACGTACATGGGCTCAACGAAGAGGCGATCGTGCTGACCAACGGTCCCGCCTTGCTGGGCAGGGTCGATGTTCTGACGACAAGCCTCGGAGCAACGGTCCGCCGTATCGTCGATGCCCCGACTGGCCGGGCGAAATTTCTCTATCTCGCCGGAGCGTCCGGAGAAGACTCCTTCAGCTACGTGATTCAGGATAAGGGAGGCCTGATTTCGCAGCCAGCTACGGTGAACGTCATTGTTGAAGAACTTGCTGTGCAGCGGGCTGAATTTCGCACCACAACCGGCAAGTGGCGTGTCGAGGGGGACAGCACGGTCGTTACTGCGAACAATGTCAGTATTTTCACGGCACCTCACGCGCTGCTGACCGGTGCGAACGTAGTACCGCCGGTATCCAGCATTGCGACCGGTATCATCAGTCTGCAGATCAGCAACGACAGGATCAACTACCAGCTCGTGGTTGATCCGTTGCCGGAGAGTCAAGTCACTGCGGTGGAGATTCATATCGGCGATCCTGGAGTGAAGGGTCAGGCCCTCTTCACCCTGTTTGAAGTCCCGTTTGACGCTGAGTTCACCGGCAACCTCAGCGGCCAGTTCAATTCAGGAAGCCTCTTTCCAGACACGAACAACGGCGTCATCACCTTCGCCGATGCCATTCAGGCGATTCTGGATGGCAAGACCTACGTAAAGATTTCTACCTCCAGCAACAGCGAAGGGGAAATCCGCGGGCAGCTGACCCGCGAATTAATCGGCACAGCGCCGGTTGCCGCTGATGGGAGTTGGGGTTATTATGACCGGGCAAAGGCATCGCCTGGGAGGGTGCAGAACCTGTCGATCACCTCCGGCATCGGCAATCGGCTTCTCGATATCCCGGTCACCTTCCGCTAGTAATGACCGCTTCAGCGACCGACCACTTTGGTGAATGAGGCTTCCAGGAGTGAGCAGGATCTATCAATGCAAGTCATGGAGTAGAGATGAGGAAGCAAACCGGCATGACAGTATCAATTTTTCGCCAAAGAAACGGATTCGGGATTCTGGTTCTTTTAACCGGGCTGCTGCTGCCGTCCCTACTGGTGGCGGCTCCGCCTGCCGCCCTGACTCAGGTCCCTATACCAACCCCGGACAACCTTACACGTTTTGTACGAGATAATACTGCGGCTCTTCAGCTGGGCAAGGCTCTCTTCTGGGACATGCAGGTCGGCAGCGATGCCCAGACCGCTTGTGCTAGCTGTCATTTTCATGCCGGAACCGACAACCGAACCCGCAACACGCTGGATGCTGGACCGAACAAGGTGTTGGATGCAACAGCTGCCAGCAATGAAGATCTGACGCTTGAGATGTTCCCATTCCACAAGATGGTTGATGCTGAGTCGCGGGGAACCGGAGGGGTCGACCCCAATGATCCGGCGGTCGTTCAAAGTCTGGACGATCGCACCGGTGCCCAGGGAGTCATTCGAACCAAATTTCTCGGCACCAAGGACGGGCAGCCAAAGGAGCCAGGGCGAACCATCCGCCAGACCAGTGCGGTGCAGAGCAAGGGGCACAATGTCCGGCAAATAACCGGCCGCAACGCCCCCACGGTCATCAACGCCGTCTTCAACTTCGCCAATTTCTGGGATGGCCGCGCCAACCACTATTTCAACGGCAACAACCCTTTTGGTGTCCAGGACATCAACGCCCGTGTCTGGGTAAACCAGAGTAACTCGCTGTCTCAGCTGAACATGAGTCTGCCAGCCAACCTGCTCAACAATTCCAGCCTCGCTTCCCAGGCGGTCGGTCCGCCGATGTCTGACGTCGAAATGTCGTGGTTGGGACGCACCTGGCCTGATGTCGGGCGCAAGGTACTGCGCCTGAGACCACTAGCTACCCAGAAGGTACATCCAAACGACAGCGTCCTTGCCGGGCTGGCCGATCCGAGTGGAAAAGGACTCAACACCACCTATACGACCCTGGTCCAGGCGGCGTTCCGGCCTGAATTCTGGAACAGCATTGCCCCGATCAACGGCTATAGCCAGATAGAAACCAATTTCGCGCTCTTTTTTGGTCTCGCGGTCCAGATCTACGAAGCGACCCTGGTCTCCGATGACGCCCCCTTCGACCGCTTCCAGAATGGCGATCCGGTGGCCATGTCCGCCAGCGCCCAACGTGGCATGAACACCTTCTTTTCCGGTGCGGCAAACTGCGTTATCTGCCACACCGGTGCCGAATTCACCACGGCCACCGTCAGTACCGCCAACAATCCGGAAGAGCCCGGCGTAATCGAGACCATGAATATGGGTGATGGCGGCATCGCCACCTACGACATCGGTTTCTACAACATCGGTCTGACACCCACCGCCCAGGATATTGGTCGCGGCGCTAATGACCCGTTCGGCAATCCCCTCTCTTTCAGCCGCCAACGGCAGATCATCAACGGCAATGGCACGGCGGATACGACCGATGGAGCACTGACCTTCAGCCCCAGCTTTGTCCCGAATCAGGGGTGCATCCCCGACCTGCTTGCCAATGTACCCCTGATCTGCCCACCGGTTCTTAGTACAGTCACGCGCATTGCCGTCAATGGCAATTTCAAGACGCCGACGCTGCGTAATATTGAGCTGACCGGCCCCTATATGCACAACGGCAGCATGGCAACCCTGGGACAGGTGGTCGATTTTTACATTCGCGGTGGAAATTTCCGCGAGGCCAACCTTAACGATCTTGACCCTTTCATCAACGATATCGACAGTCTCAAGGGCGCATCCGGAGTCCCGCTACAGGTAGAACTGATCGACTTTCTCAAAGCCCTGACCGATGAACGGGTGCGTTGGGAGGAAGCCCCCTTTGATCATCCGCAACTCTTCGTACCGGACGGTCATCAAAGCCGCCTCACTGGAAATCCGAAAAGAACCCGGTCGCTGGCTGACCGCATTATTGAGAAACCGGCGGTCGGTCGCAATGGTCGATTGGCAGAAGGCCTCGGTCCGCTCAAGCCCTATCTGGCTGATGACCTGACAGGGGCGGCTTTGATCAATTTCCACTTCCAACCCTGAGTGGATAAAAGAATCAGTTTTCGTGGTCAACATACGCGAAAGGAGCACATCATGATCGCATTACGCAACACCATAAAGGCCCTGCTCATCAGCCTGAGTATAATTCTGAGTGCTTGTGGTGGAGGGGGAGACACCGTTCCTGGTACAGGTGGCGGTAGCAGTACCGTAACAACCCCGCCCATTGCCGAAACCAGTTTTAACGTTGTCGCTCTCGAATCCCTTTTTACTGGAGCATTTAGTGCCGGGGTCGATATCAACAATAACGACTCAGCCGTCGGCCTGGCCGACAATGGAACTGCGCTAAAGGGGGTGCGCTGGGATATAACGGCAGCAACCCCGTTGGCGACGGTTCTCGAACCCCTGACCGGGAACAGCTACAGTGCAGCCTACGCGATCAACGATGCTGGCATCAGCGTCGGTGAGTCTGAAAACGGCGCGACAACCACTGCGGTCTTCTGGCCCGCGACATCGACGACGGCAACAGCTCTGCCAGCGGACGGGCTTTTCGTAGCAGGGTCCAGCAGCGCCTACAACATCAATGAACTCGGTCAAATTGTCGGGGATGCCACCAATGATATTAATGACAATACCGTGGCAGTCTACTGGCAGAACAGGACGGCTAGCCCTCTCAAACTCGCAAATTTGGGAACCCTTCCGGAGGCCTTCAGTGCAGCCTACGGCGTGGGCGATACGGGGATCATTGTCGGCGAATCACTGGATGACAGTGGCGCGATCCAGGCCGTTGCCTGGGTGCCGAACGGTGCGGGCGGGTACTCTACGCCTGTCGTCCTTCCGACCCTGACCAATCATGTGACCGGGATCGCGCTCAACATAGATGATGCGGGGAGGGTTGTTGGCGAATCGGAAGAGATCGACGGGACCGTCCACGGTGTCATCTGGACGGTGGACAGCCTTGGCGCGACCACGGATCTGGCAGATCTGGGACCAGCGACCAGCGCGACAGACATCAATAGTGCTGGTCGGGTCGCCGGATATACCGTAGCCGCGACCAACAACGACAGCGCCAGAATCTGGGACGGCCTCGCTATTGCCGACCAGAAGGAGTTGGCGCCGACTTTCAGCCATGGCTACGGCATCAACAACGCCAGCCAAGTCGTCGGCACCGCCGACGGTGAGGGATTCGTGGCGATTCCTCAGTAATCAATCAACAGAGGAGGGAAGGGAAGAAGGAAGTTCGCGTCAGACCAGGGTAACCGCAGCAAAACCGCCGCCGACTGTCCGCAAGTTAGTTACCTGTCCCTGATAAACCCGTGCCGCAATTCCAAGCGAGCGATCGCGCCAGGCATAGAGGCGTAGATCAACCTTAAACGAGTTACCGTCAGCGTCAGCAATCTGCGATGGTGGCACCAGATCCTGCACCAGTGTCAGTGCGGGGTCGAGCTCGGCAAAACGTTTACGTGACATCCCCTTGCCGAGCAGCACCCCCTTGCTGCCATAGCGGGCAACCGGCTTCAGAACCAATTTTTTGCGTTCTGTCCAGATTTGCTCACTGTCAAGATCCGCCAGCAGACGACTGCGAGGAATAATTTTCTGCAGTAACTGAACCTCTGCTTCATTCAGCCCCAGTTCAGCCATTTCCCCAGCCTTGCCCCAGAGAATCAGGCGCCTCTTATCCGCCAGATGACCATAGACAAAGGGATTGGGAGTCAAACAAACCGAACGCGCTAGATAGGCGCTGCGGACGCCAGCCATTGAGGCATCTTCCAGATAAAAATCACAGTGTCGATTATAGATCATATCGACCATCTTGCCAGCAAGGCTCACCCCGCGGTCATCGGCTACCAAGTCGGACGGGTCAGCGATATGCACCTCGATCCCAATGACTTCGAGCCAGCTCACAAAGCGTTTCATCTCGGAGAATAACGCCTGTTGCTCGGGTTTTTCATCAAGAATAACCAGAGTTCGCAGAGGCCTTGTCCCCCCGGAAAAATCGAGCCACTCCCGCTCGAACATCATCTTTAAACGTCGCTCTAATGATGGCGTCAGCACCGGCTCACCATGGCAGGCGTGCAATGCCAGAGCTGCACCGCCAGCATTTGTATTGATTTCGATCAAGCGCGGGCCATCATCGGTCAAATGAAAATCATAGCCCATCATCACCCCGGCATTTCCAGATATAAAATGTGCAGAATCTGGTAATTCGGGAGCAACCAGCTTTTGATAAGCTGCACTCCTCTGCAGCTTCCAGCTCAGGCGCAGCAGTTCAAGCATCTGGTGCAGATCATCTTTTTTTAACGGAACCCGCAAGGGGCTGATCGGGAGGCTATCCATAATCTAAAAGGAATTGATCCGGCGAATAAACGCCTTCAGCAGACCATAACTGCGCCGATTGAACTCCATGGTCAGACGCGGCAGTTTATCCAGGTCAGGTTGATCCGCCTCTTCCGGGAGGGCACTGGTTAGCTGCAGGCTACCTCCAGGATTAATTATCGCGCTAAATTCGTCACGCAGCACCTTAAGATGTTCAGAATCGAGCGGGCGATTCAGGCGGATCACCAATTTATTCTTCACAAAACGCATACTGTGGTAATTGCGATAGAAGTCATCGATCAGGGCGACGGCCTCGGCCGGGTCGCTGGTGATGCTGAACAGACTGAAATCCTCGCCACTGATCAGGCCCCGCTTGAGCAGCGGATCACGCACAAAATCCAAAAACTTGTCCCAGTAGCCACCCTCGTCATCATCAATCATAATCAGGGGGATAGGAGGACTTTTCCCGGTCTGGATCAGGGTCATGACCTCCATCCCTTCGTCCAGCGTGCCGAAGCCACCCGGGAAGAGCACTACCGCATCCGCTTCTTTCACAAAGGCCACCTTACGGTTGAAGAAGTACTTGTAGTTGATGACTTTGTCGCTCCCCTTCATCACCGGGTTCATATTCTGCTCGAAGGGGAGATCGATATTGACCGCGAAAGAGTTATCGGCTCCTGCCCCCTGGTTTCCAGCTAGCATAATGCCCGGACCACCGCCGGTGATAACCATGTAATTGCGCTCTGCCAGCATACGGCAAAACTCGACGCACTTCTGGTAGATCGGTTCTTCGGGTGCGGTGCGCGCGCTACCGAAAACACTGACCTTTCTGCGGTCACGGTAAGGAGCAAATACCTTGTTGGTGAAGCGCATCTCCTTCATGGTGGTGCGCATCAATTTCTGATCAGCGAGATAGTCATTCTCCTGCCCGGACTTCAGTGCGCCAAGAATCATCTGACGGATCATTTCAGAGTGGTGAACCCCGACTCGGGCCATCAGTTCATCGATCAGGCGATCAATCTCGCCGTTGCTGCGATCAAAATGCAACTCCATGTGTTCACTCCACAAAAAAGGGGGCTCAGGCAGAATCAATCCGCTGCAGAAAAGACTTTTTCTGCAAACGTCGTGCAGTCAACAGCAAGCCAGTCAAACGACCGCCTGCATAACGCTCGGCAAATGAACGGTAAAGATTGCGCAGCTCACGCTCGAAAGCATAGAAGCTTTCAACGTCCTTCGGTTGCAATTGTCTCTCAAGTCTATCACAGAGAAAACTTATACAGCGGTAAGGCCGCTGCTCTGCAGGGACAATACAGCCATTAGAGCTCAAGAGTGGACAAGTTGAAGTAAAATCAAGAACAGGAAGTTCGATATCCTGCGAAAGCCACAGCAGGAGATTTGCGAGAGTGAGATGATTATGGCCCAGGGCACAGCACTCTCCGCGACAGTCTCTACATTGCGTCAAACCATCAGCCTGTCTGAAAAGCTGATCAAGTTGTTTTTGCAGTCGGCTGATCTGTGAACAAGTGGCCTCAATCCACTTCTTCTCCGACACATCAAGCTGTCCAAACTCATCACGAACCTGAGTCACCAGTTGCTGCCAATTCTGTCTGCGTTCACTTTGCAGTGACATTCTTCCAGTCCTGAAAAAGAAGGCAGCACCACATTACAACTGCGGCACTGCCGATAAAAAGTGGTCGAAGAAGACCGTAAGCCGGGTTTTGTTCCCCCCTGCAGTTACCTGCAACAGGGCGACGATCATTCATCTAGGGTCGCCGTTGCCAACGACCTCAAGCAACCAACCCGGGAACTTCGAGCGGACCGCTCTCAAGCGTCCCCCTATTTGGTCTTGCTCCGAATGGGGTTTACCTGACCCCCGACGTCACCGCCGGAGTCGGTGAGCTCTTACCTCACCCTTTCACCCTTACCACTTACAAAAAGCTGCAAGTGGCGGTCTTCTCTCTGTGGCACTAGCCCTAGGGTTGCCCCCGGTCCCCGTTAGGGACCATTCTGTCCTGTGGAGCCCGGACTTTCCTCCCGCCTGTCATAAAGGCAGGCCGGCGATCGTCTGTTCTTCTTCAACCACCTAAACGAAACGGACTATTGTCGATCCATATAGAGCAGACGGTTGCAGTGTGGACAACTCTGCAGTTCGTTACCTTGATGCAGACGATTGTATTGCTGCGGTGGAAGTTGCATGTTGCAGCCAAGGCAGGCGCCTTCAACGACGCGAGCAACGGCCAGACCACCACGGCGCGAGAAAATCCGCTGATATTTACTCAACAAAGAATTTGGCAGATCCTTGGCCAAACTATCGCGGGTTGTTTGGCGCGCAGCACAAGTTTTATCACTCTCGGCGAGAATCTTATCAACTTCGGCTTGACGAGCTGAACTCTTTTCAGAGATGGCATCAAGCTCAGTCTGCTTCTCATCAAGGTCGGCCATAAGCTCTGTCAACTCTGTCTCTTTTACCGTAATTTTTGCCTGAGAATCGAGACTCGCCTTCTTGGCCATATCGATCTCTTTAAGAACGGCTACATACTCTTTCTGTGTCTGGATCTCAGGCAGACGAGACTCAACTTTAACGATCTGGTCGCGTTCAGCAAGCACTTCCTGCTGCAGTTGAGCATCTTCTTTCTGTAGTACATCGAGTTGTGCGTTCAGTTCATCGACCATCTCCTGAATCCGATTTTCCTCGGCAGAAAGGTCCTGAAGTTCACCCTCATGCTTGGCGCGGACAGTTGCGAGTTCTGTCAATTCCTGATCGACTTCCTGCAGTTCTCTGAGAAGAGTCATCTTTTCGTGCACATTTTCCTCCGTCTGTTGCCTACGTTACGTCTGCCGGTTCCTAGATCCAACGAAAAGGATCTTCTTCACCGGTCATCTCTATAATTTCGAGTGGCCACTGCCGTTCAGTCGCCGCCAGTCTTAGTTGTTTACTCATCTGCTTCACCATCAAAATTTCAGTGGCGAAATGCCCTGCATCGATCAAAACCAACCCTTCGGATCTCGCCCGTTGTGCGTCATGGTACTTTACGTCACCGGTTATCAGACAGTCGGCGCCCTGTCGCAGGGCATCTGAAATCAAAGACGCCCCGCTGCCGCCACAAACGGCAACTTTCTGGATTGGCCTCTTGCTCTGTCCCGCGACACGCAACAGCTCCAAACCAAGGTTCTGCTTAACCTTGTCAATAAATTCGGATAATTCAAGGGGGGCAACAAGCCGACCGATGCGGCCGAGCCCGACATCAGTCCGTTGATTGACCAATGGATAGAGATCGAAAGCGACTTCTTCGTAAGGATGGGCCTTAAGCAACTTCGCGATAACCTTGGCGGTCAGGGCCGTGGGCAATACGACTTCAAGCCTAGACTCTTCGACAACCTCTGCTTCTCCAGGAACACCGATATAAGGGGTCGTTTCTGCCCCGCAACGAAACCCTCCGCGACCAGAGCTCTGAAACGAAACCTGGTCGTAGTCCCCGATTTCACCGGCCCCGACGCTGAAAAGGGCGTCCTTGACGGCTTCTTCATGCCCGAATGGTACGAAAGCAACCAACTTGAGAAGATCGGCAACCGATTGTTCCAAGGGGATCGTCTGTTGCAACCCCAACTGCGCCGCCAGCCAATCATTCAGACCATTTTTGGCTCGGTCAAGGTTTGTATGAGCACTGATTACTGAAATTCTCTGGCGCATAGCATGAAAAATCGCACGTCCTGCTTCGTCTGCCGGGGTAATCTTTTTAAGCGGACGGTAGATCAACGGATGATGCGAGATTACCAGTTGAGCGTCGAGTTGCTCTGCTCGAGCAATCACCTGCTCATCGACATCCAGGCAGACCAGAACTCGCTCGACAATTGCCGCAGGATCTCCCAATTGCAGCCCGACGTTATCCCAATCCTCGGCTAAGGATTGAGGATAAAGTTTATTAATAAGACCGCCAACATCCTGAACACGCACAGTTTTCTGCTTTGCCATTTAAGGCCTCTACCAAAAAAGAAGAGTGCACCGGTTTCCCGATGCACTCTTCTTGGTTAAATCTGGTTTTCCCCCTCGACGGCCATGGCCGCATTCCCTTGGTGGTCTGCGATCCCGGTCGGGGTTCGGAGCCACACTCTTGTCAATTTTTTTTTCAAACTGTTTTCACCTTGTATCTGGTAACGGCCCGATGGCCGAAGGGAAAACTGGTGGGCCCACCAGGACTCGAACCTGGGACCAGCCGGTT
>JAJRQB010000089.1 GCA_024280485.1 Deltaproteobacteria bacterium | reverse complement strand
CAGGTGGCTGTCGAGGTTGCAGCGGATATGATGGTCGATGCCGACCCCCGCCTGCTTAAAGTAATACTGGAAAACCTGATCGGAAATGCCTGGAAATATTCGGGTTTACAGAAAGACGCTCGTGTCGAAATCGGCGCCATTAAGCAGGTAGGGGAGACGGCCTACTTCGTCAAGGACAACGGGGCAGGCTTCGATATGACCTTTGCCGACAAACTGTTTCAGCCCTTCCAGCGGCTGCACCGTGCCGATGAGTTCTCTGGCACGGGGATCGGCCTGGCGACGGTCGAGCGGATCATCCATCGTCACGGAGGCAGGATCTGGGCGGAATCGGTCGTAGGGGAGGGCGCAAGCTTCTATTTTACCCTCGAACCAGAACGGAGCCCCCATGGATAAACCGCTCCGGGTATTGATCATCGATGATTCAGAGGCCGATGCCTTGCTGCTGCAGCGGGCTCTGAGCAAAGGAGGGTTTGAGCTTGACTCGATCCGGGTGGATAACTCTGCCGCAATGCAGAGCGCAATAGCGGCGCAGTGCTGGGATGTTGCGATTTCCGATTGCCATATGCCCGAGTTTAGCCCCGAGGCCGCCTTGGCCATCTGGAAAGATTGTGGACAGGACCAGCCGTTTATTATTGCTTCCGGTGCCATCGGCGAGGAGGAGGCCGTGGCACTGCTCAAGTCCGGGGCTCATGATTTTGTCCGAAAAGACAAGCAGGCCCGTCTGGTCCCGGCCATTGAGCGCGAACTGCGTGAAGCACGGGGACGGCAGAAGCACCGGCGGGCAGAAATGGCGCTACGGGAGTCTGAGGAGAAATATCGACTGTTGTTCTCGGCTGAATCGGACGCCATTATTATTCTGGATGCGCAAACATTCAAGGTGATGGAGGTCAATAGGGCGGCGACTATGCTTTTTGGTTACAAGTCCGAAGAGTTTGTCGAGCTGCCTGCCGAAGATATTGTTGCCGAGCCGGAAATAGTTCGAGTCTATGTCGAGGGAATTTTAGAGGGTCTGGTCAGTAGTGTCCCCTTGGTTCAGCTAAAGAAGAAAGATAGTAGTCTGTTCCCCGCCGAGATTTCCGCTGGTCCCTTCAAGTGGAAGGGGCGGCGGATGTTTGTCGTCATCATTCGGGATATCAGTGAGCGCCAGAGGATCGACCGGATGAAGGATGAAATGCTCTCAGCGGTCAGTCACGAGATGCGTACTCCTTTGACTGCCATTATCGGTTTTGTCGACTATATGCTGGATAGCGAAGTGGATGCCGAACAGCAGCGCAAGTACCATGGAATCATCGCCAAGGAGACGCGACGGCTCAAGGAAATGATTGATAACCTGCTCACGCTTCAGCAATTGCGGGCTGGTTTCGGTAGAGAAAATTTTCAGCCGGTGGCCGTTTGGCCCCTGCTTCATCAAACGGTCAACCTCTTCGGCCAGGTTTCCGACAAATACCGGATCCTCATCGATTGTTTATCCGATCTGCCTCCAGTACGAGGGGATGGGGATAGGCTACAGCAGGCCGTGGACAACCTGCTCTCGAACGCTATTAAATATTCTCCGTCTGGCGGAACCGTAACTCTTGGGGCCAGAATTGAAAATGGATTTGCAATTATAAGGGTTGAGGATGAGGGGCAGGGGATCAGCCCGGAGGACCTGGACGGAATTTTTGACCGGTTTTATCAAATCAACACTGCTGATGAGCAGAGGATGGGCGCAACCGGTCTTGGCTTGCCTCTGGTCAAAGAGATCGCCAAAGCTCACGGTGGTCAAGCCTGGGTTGAGAGTACGCCAGGCAAGGGGAGTCGCTTTTTTCTGAGTATTCCTCTTGATAGTGGAGACACAGAGAGTTGATAGCATAAGCGATCCACTACGTATTTCCAGTGGGAGATGCTGAGTTATAACAGAATTGACGTCGCAGGCAGCTAGCTAAATTGCGCCAATTATCAATAAAACATCAAAGGCTTACGCATCTCGCGTAGGTCTTTGATGTTTCTATAATAGCGTTTTTCTTTTTCTGTAGACGAAAAAATGTTCAAACCTATTGAGCCTGATATTTTGCCAATCCCTGTCGCCTATCCTCAGCCTTCATTGTTACACAACCCCCCTGTTTGCATTGATATAAAGCTGTTTTAAAAAAAACTTGACAATTAATCGACCGCGTACGATTATATATATGCGAACGCGTTAGATTAAGTATTGATAAAGATATATAGGGTTGTTGGTGGCTGTGGTGGGAATGCTTAATTGGAGGCAGCTGAGGATCTATTCACCTAAGTAAATAGGAGATTTCGATGGCTACAATCAGGTATGGCGGGCTAGGTAGGGAATGCGTAAGAAAGTGGAAGGTTGGTGTAGTGGGGGGGATTGTTTCACTGGTCTTTGCCCTGGTGGCGGTTTCTCCTGCTACCGCGGTTGAATTCAGTCTGCTTAATGGCGAGGTTACCGGAAGCCTGGATACAACCTTGTCCTATAGTGCCGGGGTCCGTACAGGAGAGCCTGTCGATAAGGCCGACCTGGACAACATCACGATGAGGGATTGGACTTTTGATCAGGGAGATCTCTATTCAAACAGTTTCAAGGTGTCACCTGAGCTTGAATTGAAATGGAAAAATTACGGTTTTGTCGGCCGCGTGACCGGTTACTGGGATACGGTGATCGATCGGGGGAGCAGTTCCCGTAGTGATTATCCATTCGATCAGGGTGATGGAAATGGCTGGTCCGATGACGCCGAAGATGAAATCGGTCGAGGTTTTTCCGTTGCCGATCTCTATGTTTACGGCAGCTATGATATCGAAAATTTTATGGGACTCGGCTATGCCCCGGTCGATCTGCGTCTCGGCAATCAGGTATTTAACTGGGGAGAGGGCTCTTACTATTTCGATGGCCTAAACAGTACCAACGCCGTCGATTTGACAAAGCTGGTTCAGCCCGGTTCCGAGTTCAAGGATGCCACCATCGCCGTCCCAGCAGTGCTGGTTCAGGTCGGACTCTTTGACAACCTTTCCGTCGATACCTATTACCAGTTCGGCTGGTCAGAATCCAAGTATCCACCGGTCGGAACCTTCTTTGCTGACGACTCGGATATCTTCGGTCAGGGCGGCAAGGAGGTCATGAAAGATTTGGGTTTTGGTCCTATGTCGGTGGCGAGCAGGCTTGGCGATCTGGACGCCAGAGATGACGGCCAGTTCGGCATCAGTACGCGCTACGGCATCGGGGATTTTGAGCTTGGCGCATATTATACCCGTAGCCACTCTCAGCTGCCGCAGCTCCAGTATATTGTTCCTGATACCGCTGACCCTTTCCAGTATCTGGCGGATAACGCCTTCCGTTTTATCTATCCTGAAGATGTCGATATGTATGGGCTCAGTCTGGCAACCAGCATGTCGGGTTGGGCGATTGCTGCTGAGGTGGCCTACCGTCCCAATGCCGTGATTATGAGCATCAATCCGAATGAATATCTGAACACCCAGATCGGTAACCTCTTTTTTGGTACCGGTCCTCAGGGCTCTTTTGATGCCGGTCGTCTCGGAACCGTGAACCCGGGAGATGTCATCGATGCTTATGAACAACGGGATGCATGGCATGGCCAGGTGAATGCGTTGAAGGTGTTTGGCCCGGGGTTGAGCTTTGATACCACCTGGCTTTTCTTGACCGCCGCTGCAGACCACCTGCCGGGGGATCGCGAAGGTTTGGCCTCCTGGGGACCTGAAGGACAGGACCCGGATGCAGTGGCCTGGGGTTACAGCGTCGATGTCGACAGTACTTGGTACAATGTACTTCCCTCTCTGAGTATCACCCCTGGTGTGTCCTGGTTTCACGCAGTTAATGGTTATTCTCATGCTAACGGAAATTTCTGGGAGGGCAACAAGTCTATCCAGCTGAGAGTTAATACAGATTACGGCGACCGCTGGTCATTTAACCTGAACTACAACCGGACGATTAACGACGAAAATGCCTACGCCGAGAATGGTTCAAACGCCAACTTTACTGCTAGTTACAAGTTCTGATTACTCAACAGGATTAAGGAGTTTAGATATGTTTAAGAAAAACAGATGGATCGCAACAGTCATCGTGCTGCTGTTATGTGCGGGCCCTGCGGTAGCCAAGGTGGGTAGCGACCAGGCCGCCAAGTTGAAAACCAGCCTGACCCCCTTCGGTTCGGAACGGGCGGGTAATGCCGATGGCAGTATTCCTGAGTGGAGCGGCGGTCTGACTGCGGACAAGGCTCCGGCCAGCTGGAAAGCGCCTAACGGTCACCGACCGGACCCCTTTGCTGCTGACAAACCTCTATTCACGATCACAGCAAAGAATATGGATCAGTATGCCGACAAGCTGACCGGGGGGCAGAAGGCGCTGCTCAAGGCCTATCCCGAAAGCTTCAAATTGCCGGTCTATCCCAGCCGTCGCAGCCATGCTCTGCCGCAGTGGGTCAACGAAAATACCGCCCAAAATGCTACCAGTGTCGAACTGGTCGACAAGGGCAACGGTATCTCGGACAACGCCCAGGCCGGAACCCCATTCCCCATTCCACAGGATGGCCTGGAGGTGATGTGGAACCATCTGACCCGCTTTCAGGGTGTTTATGGAGTGGTCAATCTGGCCGCCAACGAAGTGCAACCGAGCGGAAAATACAGTCTGGAGCAGCGCGCCAGAATGGATAACCTTTTCCACTTTCACATGAAAGATGGTGAGAAGGGGAAACTGCGGAATTTTGCCTGGACGGTTACCGGCCCGGCCCGTTTTGCCGGTGATGGCATCCTGGCTATCGATTCGGTCAATGCTTCCAAGACGCCACGTAAGGCCTGGATTTACAGCGCGGGGGAAAGACGGGTGCGTCGCGCGCCGACCCTGAACTACGATTCGCCCGATTACACGACCACCACTTATGACGACTACGAACTGTTTAACGGTTCGCCCGAGCGTTATGACTGGAAGCTGGTCGGCAAGCAGGAGATGTATATCCCTTACAACAACTATCGGGTGACTCTGCCTGACTTGAAATACGATGATATCCATACTGTCAACCACCCCAACCCCGAGTATCTGCGTTATGAACTGCACCGGGTCTGGGTTGTGGAGGCGACCATCAAAGAGGGCTCCCGGCATATCTATGCCAAGCGGACCTTTTATGTCGACGAGGACAGCTGGAATATCGTCGCCACCGATAAGTACGACGGCAATGGCAATCTCTGGCGTATCAGCCTCTCGTATCTGAAGAACTTCTATGATGTGCCGATGACCTCGTACACATTCTTTACTCACTTCGACCTGAAGAACGGTGTTTATCTGACCTTCGGTCTGACCAACGAAGAGAAGAAGTCCTGGGACTTTAGCCAGACTCCACCAAGGGAGTCCTATTTTACGCCTCAGGCATTGCGCCGTCGCGGACGTTAAGGGTAGGGGCCAGCCGCCTGGCTCTTTGGCGGGCGGCTGGTCATGACAGTTTAGTAAAACGGTTCAACAGGAATGAGCCCGCATTTCGCGGGCAGAGAAGAGGATAAAATGCTCAATTTCGATCGGAAAAGAATCTCTGCGATAGGTGGGTCTGTTCGGCTCAACCAGGGCACAAACAGAATCAGACTATATTTGGGACTTGGTTCCAAGCTGATGTTGTTGACACTGAGCCTGCTGCTTCCGCTTGCGGCCTTCGCCTATACCGATCCCTTGGATACCCCGGCTTCTAAACAGGATTCGGCGGTCTATTCACTGCTGCTCGATGTTGCCAAGGCTGCTGAGCGCCTGGTCGTAGTCGGTGAGCGTGGGCATATTCTCTATTCCGATGATCAGGGTCTCAACTGGGAACAAGCGGAGGTGCCTGCTCTGGCCCACTTGAACGCCGTCTCTTTTCCAACAGCAAAGCAGGGTTGGGCGGTCGGCGACGACGCGGTTATTCTGCATAGCGAAAACGGGGGGCTTAGCTGGGTGCGGCAATACGATGAACGCGACTCGGCCGACCCGGCCCCGCTGCTCGATGTTCTGTTTCTGAATGAACAGGACGGACTGGCTATCGGCGCCTACGGCAAGCTTTTGCGCACCAGCGATGCTGGACAGACTTGGATCGACTGGCAGGACCATCTCGATAATCTCGATGGCTGGCATCTGAATGCCATAACAGTTGACGCTGAAGGGACTCTCTACATCGCAGGCGAGGCCGGTTTCGTCTACCGCTCTGTGGATGCCGGTGAATCCTGGAAAACCTTGGAAGTGCCCCATGAGGGTTCATTTCTGGGCGTGGTGACATCCGCCGACCCCGGACAGCTTGTGGTCTTCGGTATCGGCGGTTACATCTTCACTAGTAGGGATGCCGGTGACAGCTGGCATCAGGTAGCGGTCGACACCCAGGCCGGACTGGCTGGTGGGACCCTGCTAGATGACGGTTCGATTATCATTGTCGGCAGTGAAGGGGTCGTTTTAAAGGGGGATTCCCAGGGTAACAAGTTTATTTTGCATAACCGCGAAGATCGTCTGCCGATGAGTTCGGTAGCCGCAGTCGGGACGGGCGAATACCTCATGGTCGGACTGGGAGGCGTGCATCGCCTCAACCCGGAGGCAATTGAGTCGCTAAGTGAAGGATTGAAACGATGACCAATCAAGTAAGCTCTGGTTTAGAAAATCTGGTTGAACGGGCTATCTTTAACCACCGGCCGATCCTGGTTGTGCTCTTTCTGTTACTGACAGTCTTTCTGGGATATCGGGCGACCTTTGTCCGGCCGGATACCAACCTGGAAAAGATGGTCCCGCAAGAGCACTCTTTTATCCAGAATGCCCATCAACTACTGGCGCGGGCTGATTCGAGTAACAGTAAAAAGGATGTCGATATCCGGGTTGCCGTCGCTGTAGAAAAGGGCGATATCTTCTCTCCCGAGTATATGGAGACTCTCAAGAAGATCAGCGATGAAGTCTCGCTGCTGCCAGGTGTCGATACCGGGGCTCTGCTCTCCTTATGGACCCCGGCTTTACGCTGGGATGCCGTCACCACTGAAGGGTTTGACGGCGGGCCGATTATCGACTCGTCCAAATACGACGGTTCGGCTGCGTCCTTGGAGCAGATTCGTAATAACCTTCTCAAGTCGAGCTATATTGGAAGCTATGTCGCTAATGATTTCATGGCGAGTCTGGTGACCCTGCCGGTTATAAAAATCGATCCACGGACCAAAGAAGCCCTCGACTTTCAGGACTTTTCCCACGCGCTTGAAACAATTCGCGACAAATACCAGTCCGAGAACCTGCGGATCCACATCATCGGCGACGTCAAGAAATTTGCCGATCTGACGGACGGTTTTTCATCGGTCGGAATCTTCTTTGCTATCGCTTTTTTGATTACCGCAATCCTGCTTTATTTTTACTCCCGTTGCTGGAAGTCGACGGCGACAACCCTCGCCTGTTCGGTGGTGGCAGTGGTCTGGCAATTGGGCCTGCTGAATCTGCTCGGCTACGGAATCGGGGTTTTCTCGGTATTGGTGCCATTTTTGGTCTTTGCCATCGGTATCAGCCATGGCGTGCAGATTATCAATGCGATTGCCCATGAAGCGGCCAAAGGTGAAAATCGCTTCGATTCCGCGCGTGTCACCTTCAGGTATCTGGTCAAACCGGGTCTGCTCGCCCTGCTCAGCGATGGGATCGGTTTTGCCACCCTGCTGATCATCAACATCGGGGTGATTCAGGATCTGGCGATCGCCGCCAGTATCGGGGTGGCGATCATTATCCTCACCAACTTGGTGCTTTTGCCGGTCTTGATGTCCTATTTCGGGGTGACCAGGTCTTGTGTTGAGCATGCCCAGTACAAGAAGAATGGCAAGTCCTCTATGTTCGAATGGGTCGCCAATTTTTCCGAGCTGAAATGTGCTCGAATAGCAATATTGATCGCCGTACTGGTTGCTGGCATCGGCGTCTATTATGGTCAAGGACTCAAGATTGGTGATCTTGATCGCGGTGCTCCGGAACTGCGTCCCGATTCACGCTATAACCTTGATAATGATTATATTACTTCGCACTTCTCGACCAGTACCGACCAGATGGTGGTCTTTGTCGACACTGCGCCGGATCAAGCGTCCTCCTATAAAACTGCCGATCTGTTGAACCGTTTTGAATGGGTCCTGCAGAATACCCCCGGGGTCCAGTCTGTCAGTTCCGCTGCGAGCTGGGCCAAGTTTCTCCGGCTCGCCAACAATGAGGGGAACCTCAAGTTTCTCGCTTTGCCGCGGCGGGTCAGAACCCTGTCGGCCTATACCTATGGCACTGAACTCGATACCGCCAACAGCTTGACTGCTTTGAAACTTGAGCTTGCCGACCATAAAGAGGAGACCTTGCAACAGGTCGTGGCCGTGGTGGAACAGTTTGCTCTGACAAATAACGACCCGGATATCACTTTCAGCCTCGGTTATGGCAACGGCGCCTACGAAGCGGCGACCAATCAGGTCATTACCACGGCCCAGTACCTGATGATGCTCTGTGTCTACGCGGTGGTCAGCCTGATGTGCCTGCTGACCTTCCGTTCCTGGCGGGCGGCGGTCTGCGTGATTCTACCGCTGATGCTGACTTCGGTGCTCTGTCAGGCCCTGATGGCCCTGCTCGGGATCGGGGTCAAGGTCGGAACCTTGCCGGTTATTGCCCTGGGGGTCGGGATCGGCGTCGACTACGGAATCTATATCTTCAGTCGCCTCGAATCCTATCTGCGACTGGGACATACTCTGCGTACCGCTTATCTTGAAACGCTTTTGACCACGGGCAAGGCGGTCTGCTTTACCGGGCTGACCCTGGCAATCGGTGTCGGGACCTGGATCTTTTCGCCGATCAAGTTTCAGGCTGACATGGGGATTCTGCTGACCTTCATGTTCTTGTGGAATATGGTCGGTGCCCTGTTGCTCTTGCCAGCACTGGCGCGCTTTCTGATCAAGCCGGAGAAGTACGTCGAACAGGCTACCGAAACCGGTGCGGTTCCCGAGCAGGATCCGGGTATGACGCTCAAGTATGAAGCTGCCGCGGACTAAACACATTTGTCGGGTAGAGCCTGTGGTTCATGCCCCCAAAGTATCAAGGAAAAAGCAATGAAGAAATATTCTCTTTTTGGCCTTAAACCCTGGCTACTCTGCCTGGCTCTATGGGCTGTTTTTTCCAGCCCGGTCTTTGCCGCGACCATAGCCGATGTGATTTATCAAAACGGCCGGATCTATACCCTTGACCAGGGGCAACTCTGGGCCGAAGCGGTAGCGGTTCATGATGGCAAAATCCTGCAGGTTGGCAGCAACGCAGATATGCGGTCGGTCACCGGAGATGAGACCAAGGTCATTGATCTGGCCGGAAAATTTATGATGCCGGGTCTGGTCGATGGACACACCCATCCCGATATGGGCGCCGATAATTATGTCAATGTCTATTTCCCGGTGACCTCCAGTTGGGACGAGGTACGCACTACGCTGCTCAAGTACCGCATGGAGAATCCCGAAGCGACATGGCTATCCGGTGGCATGCTCAATTGGTTGAAGGATAACGGCGAGCAGATTGAAGGGGTCGGGGTCCCCTCCCACAAGTCTGTTCTGGATGAAATTATCAGTGATCGTCCGGTGGCACTCTGGGATCAGGGCGGGCACGCGATGTTGCTCAACAGCAAGGCCCTCGCAATTATCGGCCTGACCAAGGATACGCCTGACCCTGAAGGTGGCAGCATCGGTCGCGATCAAAATGGCGAACCGACTGGTGTTCTCCGTGAGACCGCGACCAATCTGGTATTGAGCAAGATTACCAGTGCTGATTCTTCTCGTTGGGTCGACCAGGGGCTGAAACCCTTTCTGGATGAACTGAGCAGTTATGGTGTTACTGCCGTTTGCGATGCCTACGGCCAACCCAGGAACATGGAGGGGTATCTCAACCTGTATGAACGGGGTGATCTTCACCAGCGGATTTTTGCGAACCTCGGTTCTCCGCTCGACTTTACCACCGAGGAGGGAAAGCAGAAGCAGGGAGATCTAATCGCGGGGCGCAGCAAGTATCGTAATGAATTGATCAATCCTGACGGCATCAAATTCGTACTCGACGGTTCCGCCGCCGGTCAGACCGCTGTGATGCTGGAACCCTTCGAAGGGACTGATTTCCGTGGCAGTTATCGCAATGCGATCGAGAAGGTCGCCGCTGAGGTTCCGGGCTGGGATCAACAGGGACTTGCGATCAAGAGCCACGCAATAGGTGATCGTTCGATCCGCGAAATGCTCGACGTATTTGAGACCCTTGGAACGCCAGGAGAGGATAGTCCCCGGCATAGTATTGCCCATGGCACCTTTGTGCATCCTGATGATATCCCGCGCTTTGCCAAACTCGATGTGGTTTATGAGGCATCACCGGCCCTCTGGTTCCCCAGTCCGGCTGCGGATGTGATTAAGGTCGATATCGGCGAAGAGCGACTTGAGCGGCTCTGGCCGATCAGGGAACTGGATGAAGCCGGAGCAACCGTTTCTTTCGGCTCCGACTGGCCGGTCTCCTTTTCGCCCAATCCCTGGGAGGCCTTGGAGACCATAATCACCCGGCAAAAACCGGGTGGCTCGAAGGATAGCCTGGGTGGCGAGCATGCCATAGATCTGGCAACTGCCCTGAAAATATTCACTATCAACGGTGCCTATGCCCTGGGCCTTGAAGATGAAACCGGTTCGATCCTGGCCGGTAAATCGGCGGATATGATCATTCTCGAGCGGAATCCCTTTGAAATGCCGGTGACCAAGATTCATGAAATAAAGGTAGCCGAGACAATTTTCCGTGGAGAGAGTGTCTATATTCGTGACGACAAGGGGTTGGCTGATAGCGTCTATCTGAACGGGAAAGTTTATACCGTCAATGAAGAGCAGCCTTGGGTCGATGCCTTTGCCGTCAAGAATGGCAAGTTTATCAAGGTCGGTACCGTCGATGAGGTGAAGTCCCTCATCGGTGAAAGCACCTCTGTGATCGATCTGAATGGCCGCTTTGTCATGCCGGGGATTCATGAAGATCATATCCATCCCGATCTGGCGGCCGAGTCTGCGATGAATCTTCAGCTTGAACCGACCATGAGCTGGGAAGAGACCAAGAGGGCCACGCAGAAGTTTCTAGAGGAGAATCCTGATGTGCCGGTCGCTTATGGCGGCAACATCAACTGGCTCCTGGATAATAATGAACCCATCGCCATCCTGAATAAACCCTCGAACAAGGCCACCTTGGATGAGCTGGTTTCTGATCGCCCAGCCCTTGTCTGGGACTGGGGTATGCACGCGGCACTGTTGAATACCAAGGCGCTGGAAATGGTCGGGATCACTCGGGAGACTGAAGACCCGGCGGGCGGTACTATCGTCAAGGACGAGGAGGGTGAGCCGACCGGGGTCCTGCGCGAGTTAGCGGCCAACGTGGCCTGGGCACATATTCTTGAGAAATTGCCGAAGGGAGAGAAATTTGCCTATGGTGGCATCAAACCGGCGATCGATCTGTTGAATAGCCTCGGGATTACCGCATTTTCCGATGTCTGGTCGCGTAAGAAAAGCCTCGAGGCCTATGACATCCTCTATGATGCCGGCGAGTTGAACGCCAGGCTGTTTGTTTATATTACCGATCCCTTTGACTGGCCGACGGAAAAGATGAAGAGCGAGGCGCGTTACGCCATCGCCAATGCCAAGAAATACGACCGCCCGCGCATCAATGTCGGTGGGATTAAATTTCTGCTCGACGGTGCTGCGACCGGACAGACGGCTGTGATGGTCGATCCCTTCGAAGGGACCGAATACCACGGTCTCTGGCGCAATGACCCTGACTATTTCATGAAAATGTTTCCCGAATATGTCGAGCAGGGTTTTACCATCAAGACGCATGCGGTGGGCGACGGCGCCGTCAGAAAAACCCTCGACGCCATCGAGTTGAGCCGCAAGAACGGCAGCAAACTCAGGCACAGTGTTGCTCACGCGGTTATTGTGAATCCTGATGATATCAAGCGCTTCAAAGAGTTGGATGCCATTGCCGAGTTTTCGCCCTACTTCTGGTTCCCCGGAGTGCACGTCGATCTGATGACCGCCGATATCGGCGCCAAACGGATCGAGTGGGCTTTCCCGATCAGGCAGGTCCTGGATAGTGGCGCCCATGTCTCCACCGGTTCTGACTGGCCGGTTGCGATCACGCCGAATCCCTGGCCGGCCATCGAATCGATGGTCACCCGTCAGGTCGCAGGTGGCGGCGGTCAAGCCTTTCTGCCTTTTCAGGGGGTACGGCTCGAAGAGGCTCTTCGCATCTATACCATGGGCGGGGCTTACGCCATGTACCTTGATGAAAAGTCGGGCTCGATCAAGGAGAACAAATATGCCGACTTTATTGTTCTGAATCAGAACCTGTTTGAGGTGCCGATTACCGATGTGCATAAAACTGAAGTCTTGAAAACCGTGCTCGAAGGTCAGGTCATTTATCAGGCGGCAGAGTAAGGGAGATGCCGTTCTCAGTTGACCCCATGCTGGACCTTAGTGAAAAGGAAGGAACCTCATGATTTGTTCATCTAAACTTAGTAACCGAGCGATTATCTCTGCCTGTGTCCTGGCTGCTGCAGGGGCGTTGGTCTTTAACGCTTTCCCGCTGTTTCTCAGCAATATTGCCGATCGTTTCAACTTCAATGACGAAGAGCTCGGTTTGCTCGGTACCGCCTTTTTGGGCGGCGTCGCCTTTATTTCACTCACCGCCGTGATCTGGCTGCCACGCCTGAACTGGCGTGCAGTTTCACTGGCCAGTTATGTCCTGATTGGTTGCGGATTCATGTCTCTCGGTTGGGTTGAGTCTGCGACCAGTGTTTATATCGCCATGGCTCTTTTCGGCGTCGGGTCAGGTGCGATTTTCACCCTCGGCACAACGATTGCCGGCTCCGCTTCCGATCCTGACCGGGCCTTCGGTTTTAAGCTCGGGACCGAAATGATCATCGCCTCGCTGCTCGTTTTTGTGATGACCGCTTTTATTGTCAAACAATTCGGTTTCGCCGGCTTTTTGGTCGGCGGCGGCATACTCTATGGCTTGACCGCGCTGGTTATTCCCTTTGTTCCGGATAACCTGCTCGCTAATATTGAGCAAGAAGAAGAGTCTGTACCCAAGGCTGGTGGTGTTGCGGCATGGCTGGCGGTACTGGCCCTGTTTATTCAATTCGGTGCCTTTAGCGGTCTCTGGGGATTTATGGAAAGGATCGGGAGCGCCAATGGCCTTGATGCTGACACCATCGGGACTATTCTGAGTATTTCATTACTGGTCGGGCTTGCGGCCGCTCTTCTGGGTGCGGCTCTCGGTAATCGTTTTGGCCAGATCAGGCCTCTGATGGTCTCCTTTGCCATGACCCTCGGTCTGGCCTTGCTGCTCAGTTCCACCCAGGGCGTTGTGGCCTTTGCCGTTGCGGCCTGCGGTGTCAGTGGCTTGATCCAGTTTTACCTGATCTACAAGATGGGTTTTATTGTTTCACTCGACGCCTCTGGGAAGTTTACCATTCTGCTAGCGTTCATTCTTTCCCTCTCCGGGGCTATAGGCCCAGGAGTTGTCGGGGCTGTCGTTGAGGAGAGCGGGTTCGCAGCTGTCTACCCGCTGGTCATTGGAGTGACTTTGTTGAGCGCGATTTTAACTCTCCTTGCGGATAAGAAAGCGCGTAGGTTTTCCTCCCAACTGCTGATTGCTCGATCCGAAGAACAAACTACTGGTGAGAGCGCATAAGGGGAATTTTGTTTGTAGAGCGCTTGAAAGCGACGAAGTGAATCCTGGTTGATGAAAAAGCCCCGCATCTTTTGATGCGGGGCTTTTTCATAGATCTTCAGCGCTGGCAGAAATACCGGGCACATCGATTGGTCAGCTCTTCGCTTCAAGCCCCGTGATCATGGAGTCGAGCCAGAGTTTGATGATCTTATCGTTGTCCCGCCAGGGGAATTCGCGCGTGGTAATCAGACTGTTGGCGAGACCCATGACACCGCCAAAGAGGGTTTGGAAAATCAGCTCTGGGTCTTCAGGGCGGAAGATCTTCAGTTTGAGACATTTGTTGATCTCCAGAGAGAGGGAAGAGATGACCTTCTTCAGCCCCCGACTCTCATCGATGTCATAGTCCTGATTCGGCTTGGCGGTAAGATCCTCAATCTGAAAGATGACTCGGTAATTGTCCTGGTGATCCAGCCAGTAACCGATATAGATGCCCAGAATGTCATGAACGTTCTGCCTGGGGTCGGCCGATCTGTTATATCGTTCGTGCAGGTAATCACCACTGTGATCAAATACCCGGGTCCAGATGTGCTGAAGAAGGGCGCGCTTGTTGGCAAAGTAATGATAGAGCGTAGGCGGGGCACAACCGGCCCGTTCGGCAATCTTGCGCATCGAAACGTTTTCGTAGCCCTGATCAGAAAACAGGTCCATGGCGATATCGATAATTTTTTCCGAAATTTCTGCCTGAACCTCAGGTGAGTGGCGGGGTCTTCCCGGTTTTCTTGTCATTGCTCGTCTTTCAGGACTGTTGTTTTTTGGATTCAGAACTTCATCTGGAAGGTCTTCTCATTTGTCATTTATCGCTTGTGTTTTGCAATCAGATGAAGCGCATTTAAATAATTAATCGATACCGTTAGATAAATACATTTCTGAACGCTAAAAGTCAAGCGATAAATCGAAAATCTATTTAGTTTTCATAGGTTTATATGAAGGTAGACTGTTGGCTAGACGAACGTCACGGAGAATGTTTGATATATGCCCGAACGCGTTAGTATAAGAGGCTTTTAGGGTGCAGTGAAAACTATGAGTTGAGATTTTGAATGACGAGGCATCCAGGCAGGATTTAGCTCTTTTCGAGGAAAGTAAAAGCCCACATTTTAGGATGCGGGCTTTTACTTTCCTTCCTCACCAACGACCGATGAAAACTCGGTATTTCTTTAAGGTCAGGTCCTTGCTTCCAGCCCCCCAATCATACTATCCAGCCAGATCTTGATGATCGCGTCCGATTCGCGCCAGGGGAATTCGCGCGTGGTAATCAGGCTGTTGGCGAGGCCCATGGCACCACCAATCAGGGTTTGGAAGATCAGTTCAGGATCCTCGGCGCGAAAGACTCCTGAATCGACACATTTACTGACCTCGCGCTCAAGACTGCCGAAGACCTCGGTCAGCCCTTGACTGTCATTGATGTCATAGTCCTGATCCGGTTTAGCGGTAAGGTCCTCAATTTGGAAAATCACCCGGTAGTTATCCTGATGCTTCATCCAGTAATCGATATAGATATCCAGAGTATTGCGGATATTTTCCTTGGGATCTGTAGAGAGCTTGAGACGCTCCTGAAGATACTTTGCGCTGTCATCGAAAAGTCGGGTCCAGATGTGCTGGAGCAGGGCGCGTTTGTTGGCAAAGTAATGATAGAGCGTAGGAGGTGCGCAACCAGCTCGTTCGGCAATTTTGCGCATCGAAACGTGTTCGTAGCCCTGGTTGGTGAATAGATCCATGGCAATTTCGATGATGTTTTCCGATATCTCCGCTTGTAGCTCAGGTGAATGGCGGGGTCTTCCAGGTTTTTTTTTCATTGCAAGCCTTCCAGTGTTGTTGTTTCAGGAACCGTGGATTCTCGCGAAATAATTTTGCTGACTTATTTTGATTCGTGCTGTGTAGGAAAATAGGCTGGAATAATTAATCAATGATGTTAGGAAAATACATTTTCGTGTACTCAAAGTCAAATTGATTTTGCTTAAATCTCTATTGTTTTCCATAGGTTGTAGCTACAGGTGAAGAACAATAGAAAATCGTTCTAAAAAACACTTGACAAATTAGCGAACGCGTTAGAATATAGATTAATCGAACGCGTTATTTTAATTCAGGATTGATTTCGGAAAAGAGCACCTACAGGGGGTACTTTTACCTGTTTGGTGTAGGAGATGGAGGAGCAAATGGAGAACTTTTACAAGCTTGCTGATGAGGATAAAGAGAAAAGGCTGCAAGGCCTGGCTGTTGAGGCCCTGGAATCATTTGGTATTCCCAGGAATTCCCGTCTGTCTTTGCTGGGTCGCCGCGAAAATGCTGTTTTCAGCGTCAATGATTCGGCGACGGATAAACGCTATGTGATTCGCGTTCATCGTTATGACTATCAGACGGAGGCGAGTGTCAATTCTGAGCTTGAGTGGATTAAGGCATTGCGCCTGGCCGGCATCGACACGCCAGAATTTGTCACCGGGTTGAACGGCAAGGCGGTTCAGCTTGTCTCCTCTGTGGATGTACCGGAACCGCATCTATGTGACCTTTGTCACTGGGTCAAGGGTGCGCCGCCAGAAGAGTCAAATATTGTCGAGAGCTATCGGATGCTCGGCGAGATCAATGCCCAAATCCATAACCAGGCTCAGGACTGGCAACCCTCAGAAAGTTTCAGCCGCCAAAGCTGGTCTGAGGATGGCATGCTCGGTAAGGATCCGGTTTGGGGACGTTTCTGGGAGTTGGAAGGGGTGACCGATGAGCAGAATAACTTGCTGCTGAAGGCCAGGGATCTGGCATATAGCAGGTTGCAGGCATTCGGTAAGACTTCTGACCGCTTCGGGCTGATCCATGCGGATCTGATGCCGGAAAATATCCTGGTCGACAATGGTAATTCGCTGGTTATCGACTTTGATGATTGCGGTTTCGGTTGGAATCTCTACGACCTTGCCACTTCGCTCTGGATGCATGAGGGTGAAAACTATTATCAGCAGATTTATGCGGCCTGGGTGGAGGGCTATCGCAAGGTTCGTGAGCTGCCGGAGAGCCATCTGCAGCAGTTGTCGACCCTTTTGATGGCACGCGGTTTAGTTGCACTGGGATGGCTGCATACCCGCAGGGAGACAGAGGTCGCTCGTCAGTATACCCCGGTGATTATCGAAAAAGTTTGTCAGCAGGCTACGGACTATCTTGCGGCCGAATAGCTTTATCGAGGACCAGGGCTAGTTTTTAGATTGTAGGGTCAGTGAGCCTAACTTGAACATAAGCGAGAGTTGCCCAGATATGAGTTCGGATAACAAAAAATCAGCCCGCCCGGCGATGTTGGGTGCAGCACATACCGATGCTTCAGAGTATGGCGAAAATGTGCGCAATCTGGACATGATCAAGCGCCGTCAGAAGTATCTGGGGGGCAGCATCCTTTTTTACCATCAGCCGGTCAACCTGGTGCGTGGCGAAGGCGTCTGGCTCTACGATGACGAAGGCAACAGGTACCTTGACTGCTACAACAATGTGGCTTCGGTAGGTCATTGCCATCCCCATGTTGTCGATGCTCTGACTAGTCAAGCCAAATTAATCAACACCCACTCCCGTTATCTGCACGAAAACGTGATCGACTATGCCGAGAAACTGGCCGGTCTGATGCCGGGCAATCTCGATGTCTGCATGTTTGTCTGTACCGGAACCGAAGCGAATGAGTTGGCTATGCGTATTGCGCGCACGGTCTCCGGCAATCAGGGCGCTATTGTCATGGAGGCTTCTTATCATGGCAATTCGACTCTGATCGACGAGCTCTCTACCGCTGCCCACCCGATCGCCAGTCAACGTCCGGAGCATCTGGTCGCTGTCGAACCCCCCAATACCTATCGTGGCCCTTTCCGCAAGGGGGAACATGACAATCTTGCCGCACGCTATGCCGATCTAGTTGATGAGGCGATAGCCGAACTCGACAAGCGCGGTCAGGGGACAGCTGCATTTGTCTGTGACACTATTTTTGATACCCAGGGGAGCCTTGAGGCACCCAAAGACTACTTCACGAAGGTTTATGAGAAGGTCCGTGCTGCGGGTGGTCTCTGTATTGCCGATGAGATTCAGGCGGGCCTCTGCCGAACCGGCACATGGTGGGGATTTGAACACTACGATGTGGTCCCCGATATTGTCACCCTGGGTAAGCCGATGGGCGATGGGCATCCGGTCGCTGCCGTTGTAACGACCAGAGAGATTGCCGAAAAATTTACCAGTTCAGCTGTTTACTTCAATACCTTTGCCGGTAACCCGGTTTCAGCCGCCGTGGGTAAGGCGGTGCTCGAGGTCTGTGAAGGCGAAAAGTTGGTTAGCAACTGCGCTGAGGTCGGTCGCTATCTGCGTCAACGACTTGAGAAACTTGCGGAACGTCACGCCATTATCGGCGATGTCCGCGGCCAGGGTTTGTTTCTGGGGATTGAGCTGGTTCACGACCGGAAAACCAAACAGCCTGCCAGTGATATCTCATCAATGGTTCCCGATGCCATGAAAGAGAAGGGCGTCATTATGGGGATGACCGGCCGTTATGGCAATATCCTCAAGGTTCGCCCGCCACTGGTTTTCTCCAAACAGAATGCCGATCAGGTGGTCGAGACTCTCGATCAGGTGCTCAGCGAACTGGCCAACCCTGCTGAGCGGCCGGGTGCAACGGCGAGTAGCTCTGCACAGGTTGAGCGTGTCGATCAGGGTGTTATCACCGAGCGGATGCTTGAGAAGTTTGCTGCTAATGGCTGTGAGCGCATTCAAGTGAGTCCTGGTGTGGTGATCACACCATTGGCGATCGACAAGGCGCGGAGCCTCAAGATTGTAATCGAGCGTGTATTCATCAATTAAACATTTAGATATGAAGTGAATAACTATGAGCGAAAACAATACAAAAACGATATCACCGGAAGAACAGCAACTGTTTGATGTGGCGCATAGGGCTGCAGCAGCCTACAGCGTCTACGGCAGGAGTCGGGTAGAAAAAATTGTCCAGGCGGTTGCTGAAGCTGCGGCAGAAAAAGCCGAATTTTATGCCGAATGGGCTGTGCGCGAGACCGGTTTCGGGGATGTACCATCCAAGACCCAGAAGAATCAGGTCGGTTTGTTGTGTGCTCAGCAGGATCTGGCCCCCTTTATCGACCCGCAGATCGACGCCGAAAAGAAGATAGTCAGCTATCCCAAACCGGCCGGAGTCATTGTAGCGCTGATCCCTTCGACCAACCCGGTAGCGACGGTTTACTACAAGGTGATTATCGCCTTGATGACGCGTAATGCTGTGATCCTCTGCCCCCATCCCGGGGCCAAGGAGTGCAGCGTACATGCCGCTGACTTAATGGAGGAGATCGCGGTCAAGGCGGGTGCTCCAGCTGGTCTGATCCAGAGTGTGCGCCAACCGAGCGTGCCCCTGGTCAACCAGTTGATGCAATCGGACCGCACCAATTTGATTCTGGCGACCGGTGGTCCGGCGATGGTGCGTGCTGCCTACAGTTCGAGCAATCCGGCGATCGGTGTCGGTCCGGGCAATGTCGCTTGCTATGTCCACGAAAGCGCCGACCTGGCTAAAACCGCCGAGCGGATTGTTTTCAGTGCCAGCTTCGATAATAGCCTGCCCTGCACTACCGAGTCGGTCGTTATTGCCGATCGTGCCATCGCCGATTCATTGGTGATGGGAATGATCAAGCAGGGGGCCTATCAGATCGAGAAGACAGATGAGGTTCGCCGGGTTCGCGAGTTTCTGTTCCCCGAGGGGCATATGAATCCCAAGGCGATCGGCAAGAGTGCCGAATGGATCGCCGAGCACTCAGGCGTAGCGGTACCCGTTGGCACCAAACTGCTCGGCATCGAGATTTTCACCATCGGCGAAGAAGAACCGATCAGTAAAGAGAAGATGTTCCCGCTCGTCGGTTTTTTCAAGAATGACGGTGGGGTTCAGGGTGCTATCCGCGCTGCGCAGGCGATGCTGGCCATGCATGGCAAGGGGCACTCGGCGCTCATCCATACCAATAATCCCGAAGTCGCAGCCCGTTACGGCGCCGGTCTGCCGGTCTGCCGTATCCCGGTCAATACTCCAGGCGTCACCGGTTCCTCTGGCGTTGAGACAAACCTGATTACCGGTGCGGTCATCGGCACCGGGTTCTTCGGCCGCAGTTCCATCGATGAGAACGTCGGCCCCAAGCATCTGATCCAGTGGACCCGTTTGGCCTACAACAATGACCCCGCCGAAGTGATGGGGGATATCGATGGCGCAATCGCCAGTCTGATCAGCGAAGCCGAGCAGAAACGGCCAGAAACCGCACCGGATTTGGCAAATTTGCAGTTGAATCGAGATGATCTGAAATTGATGATCAAGGAACTGCTGGCCGATGAGCTGCGCCAGATCTTGAAGCCTCAATAAGGCAAATGGATTTAACCATGACTGAACTACGTTCTTATCTATTTATTGATCGATTGCAGCCGAAAACGCTCTGTTTTCTTGCGGCATCATCGCGCGGCTCTATTCCCCGCAGCGAGATGTCGGCATTGCTGCTCGA
Source organism: Deltaproteobacteria bacterium (assembly GCA_024280485.1). Taxonomy (GTDB): domain Bacteria; phylum Desulfobacterota; class Desulfuromonadia; order Desulfuromonadales; family Geopsychrobacteraceae; genus Geopsychrobacter. Next base: position 27,090 of record JAJRQB010000089.1, on the reverse strand, counting down.
TGTGACTCCGGCGCTCGATATCGAATTTCTGGCCGATAAGGTCTTGAAGGCTGTCGATGTCACCCCCTTCGTACTTCAGCTTGACAGTCGTGGGGGATGGTTGGGGCTGCAGGGAGGCTGTGCTGATGAAGTCAAGACTGCTGGTGAGACTTTGTTAGACGCGATGGGGGCCGATTTGACAGGGCTCGCCAAGCCGAAAATTGTCAACACCAAAATCGTCCCCCGGGTTGATAGCCGCTACGCCTGTATCCTCAATCGGCAGAAGTCGGGTTCGCTCTGTCTGCCTGGGGAATCACTCTATCTGCTTGATTGCCAGCCTGCGGTTTATGCCTTGCTGGCAGCGAACGAGGCGGAAAAGGCGGCCAATATCAAGATTGTCGACTGTCGGTTGACAGGTTCCATGGGCCGCTTATATCTCAGCGGAACCGACAGCGAAATTGAAGCAGCGGCCGAGGCTGCTGAAAACGCTTTGAGCAGATAGGGGTAGCGGGTTGATGAGCATTCAAGAACTGCTACGGAGCTTGATTCGTGAAGTCATTACAGAGGTTCTGCAAGAGATGCAGATACCTGCTGCACAGGCCTCAAAGGTTCAAGCTGAAGAGCACCAGCCTGCGGCCGCGTATATCGAGCGCGGGGCGGTGACTGAAAGATACATTGTTCAACTGAGTAAAGATCATGTCGATACCCTTCGCGTCGCCAAAGGTGTTGCAGTTACACCCCTGGCGAAAGAGAAAGCGCGAGCGTTGAAGCTAACTATTGAAAGGGAGAGCTGATGCTGGTTGGAAAAGTAGTTGACCATGTTTGGGCGGTTAAAAAACTCAGTAACGTACCCGCCGGAGCTCTGTTGAAGATCGAATTGGAAGATAGCGTAAAAAAATGTCTGATCGCTTTCGATCCACTCGGATGTGGCGAAGGTGAGCGTGTGCTGATCGTGACCGGTTCAGTCGCTGCTCGCGCGAACGGGCAAAGCGATGCGCTTATCGATGCTGTCGTCGTGGCCTCTCTGGAAGAGGTAACGATTAAGAAAAACAAGAAGTAAGTCGTTCATTATAACTTTTACTAAAAAGAGGAGAAACAGTATGTCTAACGCAATTGGTATGATCGAAACTAAAGGCTACACCACCGCTTTTGCTGCTGCTGATGCAATGGTGAAATCTGCAAATGTGACAATCTCCGGGCGTGAGCAGGTCGGTGATGGCCTGGTTGCAGTTATCGTCAATGGTGACGTCGGCGCTGTCAAGGCCGCTGTTGAAGCCGGTGTCGAGGCCGCTGCCGCTATCGGTCAGGTTGTCTCATCCCATGTTATTCCGCGTCCTCACGCTGACGTGACCAAGTTTTTTACGCCGGGCAAATAAGGCATATTCTGAAACGGCAATGGTGCAGTAGTTCCCCGTTAAACGGGTGAACTACTGCGTAAATTGCTAGCTTTGCGGGATTATAAGCATGAAGATGCAATTAAAAACTTACGTTCAGGTTGAAGACCTGCAGAACCAGCTTGCCGCCTACCTCGGATCCCAGGTGCGCAGCAGAGGTTTTATGCCGACGGAAGCTGGTCAGGTTCTGTTTCTTGATATCGCCCCCGCCATAGCCACAGAGCGCTTGATCGATGCGGTGTTTAAATCAGGCGCAGCGGTGAATCTGGCGCGCCAGGGTGGTTTGCTTGAGCTTCATGCTGAAGATCCTGCGGAGCTGGCCAAGGTTGCCGATCTGCTGATGAAGCTCTCTGGCACAGATGTTAAAGACGCGGAGCAGCCAATAGTCGGAACTGTCGAGCTGATTGAAGAGATTAGCGCTCGCCACGCCATCATGCTGAACGCTTCTTACCGTGGTTCAATGCTGACACCCGGTGAGTCCTTACTGATCTGTGAAGTCTCTCCCGCACCTTTTGCTGTTCTGCTGGCCAACGAGGTGGAAAAAGTCGTGCCGGAAATAATCCTGGTGGATATTCAGGAGGTCGGGGGTCATGGACGCCTCTCTCTTGCGGGAACAAAAGCGCAACTTGAAAGTGCACGAAAACAGATCGACAAGAGCTAGTCTGCTATCAGCTAGGAGCTAGGCTCTGAAACAGGATGGAGCTTTGACAAGCGGGAGGCAGCTAAGTTGTGCTGAGGCAATTAATACTCAGCGACGTTAGCCTTAGTCAGTAGTTAAGTTCATCGATTATTATCGTCATGCCGTCCTCTGGAGCTTCTGAGACGCGCCTATAGCAGTTCAATTTGATTGAATGGCAGCTACAGATGTATGCACTTGAGTTGACGTTAACGTAAAAGGAGCTTGATCCTCTGGGTCAACTTCAACAACCAGCTATTTTTATCAACAACGTTCGGAGGAAACAAAATGCGGCAGATTAAACGAGCAGCGGTCCTCGGCGCCGGAGTTATGGGCGCAACCATCGCTGGACACCTGGCGAATGCTGGGCTTGAGGTCCTGTTGTTGGATATCGTCCCTAGGGAACTGACGAAGCAGGAAGAGGCAAAGGGACTCAGCCTGGAGAGCCCGATCGTACGCAATCGCTTTGCGACCAGTGGAGTGCAGGGGGCCGTGAAGGGCCGCGGCCTCTACCACAAGAATTTTGTTCAGCAGATCACCGCGGGCAACTTTGAAGACGATATCGCCAACCTGAAGGATTGTGACTGGGTGGTCGAGGTCGTGGTGGAGAACATGGCGATCAAGAAGAGTCTGCTGCTTGAAAAGGTGGTGCCCAATCTGGCCGAAGGGGCGATTCTGTCGTCGAATACCAGCGGCCTGTCGGTCAACGCCATGGCCGAGCTGCTGCCGAAGTCGGTGCGCAAGAACTTCCTGGTTACCCACTTTTTCAATCCTCCGCGTTACATGCGCCTGCTGGAACTGGTCCCCTGCAAGGAGACCGATCCTGAAGTGCTGGCCTATATGGCCGAGTTCAGCCGTCGTCGGTTGGGCAAAGGGGTGGTTTTCGGCAAGGATACGCCGAACTTCATCGCCAACCGCATCGGTGTCTTCACCATGTTCAATGCCATGCAGCACATGCTCGAACTGGGGATGACGGTCGAAGAGGTTGACGCTGTCGCCGGTCCGGCCACCGCCCGCCCCAAGAGCGCGATCTTCCGCACCTGCGACCTGGTCGGCAACGATACCCTGGTCCATGTCGGCAACAACAGCTACGAATTGCTGCCGAACGATGAGCAGCGCGAAACCTTCAAGATTCCGGAATTCTTCAGCGGCATGATCGAAAAGGGGCTGCTCGGCAACAAGGTCAAGCAGGGCTTCTTCAAGAAGGATAAATCCGGAATCAGCTACTACGATTACGTCAGCGGCGAATACAAGGCTTCAGCAAAACCGAAGTTTGAGTCGGTCCTGGCGACCAAGGGCCTGGATGATCCGGCAAAGCGCCTGCAAGCCGTGGTCGCCGGCAAGGACAAGGCCGCCGAGTTCGCCTGGCGTAACCTGCGTGATGCGTTGATCTACACGGTCAACCGGATTCCGGAGATCTCTGAGGATATCGTCAATGTCGATAACGGCATGAAGTGGGGCTTCAGCTGGGAGCTGGGACCCTTCGAGATGCTCGATGCTCTGGGGGTTCGCTACTTTGTCGAACGGGCCGAGGCCGATGGCCTTGACGTTCCGGCGCTGCTGAAAAAGGTTGATACATTCTACAAGTTCGAAGGCGCACAGAAGTTTGCCTGGGATCTGGTTGCCGGTGAATATCGTGAAATCGGTATCCCGTCGACCCAGATCAAATTCGATATCCTCAAGCGCGACAATAAAGTTGTCGAGAGTAATTCCGATGCTTCGATCTACGATCTGGGCGACGGCGTATTCGGCCTTGAGTTTCACTCCAAGATGAACGCCATCGATGACGGCATCCTGGATATGACCGCCAAAGCGGTCGAGCGTGCTGAAAACCAGGGTGTTGGTCTGGTGATCGGTAATCATGGCAAGGTATTCTCGGCCGGCGCCAATCTGGCGAAGATCGCTGCGGCGATCAAGGCTGGAAACTTCGATGAGATCGAACGGATCATTCGCGGATTCCACGCCTCGCTGATGGGTGTCAAATACTCTCATGTGCCGGTGGTTGCTGCGCCCTTCAATATGGCTCTTGGTGGTGGCTGCGAAGTCGCTCTGCATGCAGATAGCATCAACGCTCACGCCGAGACCTACATGGGACTGGTCGAGATCGGCGTCGGCCTGCTGCCGGCTGGCGGCGGTACCAAGGAGATGGCGTTACGGGCCATTGAGATGTCCGCGCCTTACCGGGCCGACATCTCTCCATTTATCGGCAAGCTGTTCAATAACATCGTCATGGCCAAGGTTTCCGGCTCGGCCGCGGAACTCACGGGCATGGGAATGATGCGTGCCAGCGACGCCATCAGCATGGATATCGACAGTCTGATCGCCGACGCCAAGCAGAAGGTTCTGGCGTTGGCGAATAACTACCGGCCAGGCAAGCCCTTGGAAAACATCAAGGCACCGGGTCGTAGTGCCGCCTCAGCCCTCAAGAGTCAGGTCTGGAATATGGCGGCGGGCGGTTTCGCCACCGAGTACGAGGCAGAAATGGGTGCGATCATCGCTGGAGTCATCACCGGTGGTGACGTGCCGACCGGCACCTTGATCACCGAGCAGTACCTGCTCGATCTGGAGCTGGAAGCGTTCCTGCATCTGTGCGGAAACCCGAAAACGCTGGAACGGATCGAGCACATGCTCACGACCGGCAAAGCGCTACGTAACTAGTTTTCAACCGGAAACGGCCCTTTTCCGCAATCCCTTGATCTCCTTGACCTTGCGAAAAATTGCTCGTTTCCGATTTGAAAACGGGGTTAGACCCATCCAGTAATCCCGGATGGGCATTAACTAGGGAGAATAATGATGAAAACAGCATATATTTTAGCAGCATACAGAACACCGGGCTGCCGGGCATATAAGGGCAAATTTCAGGGCGTACGCCCCGATGATCTGGCTGCCAGTGCAATCCAGGGTTTGGTTGAACGGACCGGTATTGACGGCGCTGAGGTCGAAGATGTGATCCTCGGTTGCGCCTTCCCCGAAGCCGAGCAGGGCTGGGATGTTGCGCGGGTCGCGGCGATGAGAGCCGGCCTGCCGACTACGGTTCCCGGCTTGACCGTCAATCGTCTCTGCTCCTCCGGCCTGCAGGCGATCGCCCTGGCGGCCGAAAAGATTCAGGCAGGTCAGGCCGACTGCCTTATCGCCGGTGGTGTTGAATCGATGACCTGCGTTCCCTTAGGTGGCAACAAGGTTACGCCGAATCCCGGTATGGTCAGTGACTGGCCGGAATCCTTTATGGGGATGGGAATGACCGCCGAGGTTGTTGCTGAAAGATACGGAATCAACCGCGAGCAGCAGGATATCTTTGCTGCTGCCAGCCATGAGAAGGCCGCCAATGCAATTGCTGCTAATCGCTTCGCCGAGGAGATCATCCCGGTCGAGGTTGAGCATGCCTTCTTAGCCGGCGGCAAGATGCAGAAGAAAACTGAGCTGGTCAGTATCGATGACGGCGTACGCGCCGGAGTCAGCGCCGCCTCGCTGGGTAAGCTGCGCCCGGTCTTCAAGATGAACGGCAGTGTCACCGCCGGCAACGCTTCGCAGATGACCGATGGTGCCGCAGCGGTGCTGGTGGTCTCAGAGGAGTTCGTTAAGAAGCACGGCCTGGACCCGGTCGCCCGTTTCGTCTCATTTTCCGTTAAGGGTGTACCGCCGGAAGTGATGGGGATCGGTCCGATTGCGGCCATTCCTGCGGCATTGCAGAAGGCCGGACTCAGGCAGCAGGATATCGGCCTGATAGAGCTCAACGAGGCCTTTGCCGCCCAGTCGCTGGCGGTCATCAAGGATCTCGACCTGAATCCCGAGATCATCAATGTTAACGGTGGCGCTATCGCTCTGGGGCACCCTCTGGGCTGCACCGGCTCCAAGCTCACCGCGACCCTGTTGTCCGAAATGGGCAAGCGGGAAACAAAATACGGCATGGTCTCCATGTGTATCGGCCTGGGCATGGGTGCGGCCGGGATTTTCGAAAAACTATAACAACAGATTTGAGAGGTCAATCATGTCGAATACACAATTAAAAGGTTGCGAATATCTGCTGGCCGAAACCGGGCTTGAGCAGCTGTTTACCCCAGAAGATTTTTCCGATGAGCAGCGGCAGATCGCCGAGACCACCGAGCAGTTCGTCACCAACGAGGTGCTGCCGCGTATCGAGGAAATTGAGGGGCAGAACTTTGAAGTGACGGTCGAGTTGTTAAAAAAGTGCGGCGAACTCGGCTTGCTGATGGCTGATGGTCCCGAAGAGTACGGCGGTCTGGATCTGGATAAGGCGACCAGCATGCTGATCGCCGAAAAGCTCGGTGCTGCAGGCTCCTTCAGTGTGACCGCCATGGCCCATAGCGGCATCGGCACCCTGCCGCTGGTCTATTACGGCACCCCGGATCAGAAGGAGCGCTACCTGGAGATGCTGTTGAGCGGCGAAAAGATCGGCGCCTACTGCCTCACCGAGCCCGGCTCCGGTTCAGATGCCCTGGGGGCAAGCACCTCGGCGATCCTCTCTGAGGACGGCAAGCATTATATCCTCAACGGTACCAAGCAATTCATCACCAATGCCGACTTTGCCGACCTGTTCACGGTTTTCGCCAAGGTCGACAAGGAGCACTTCACCGGCTTCTTGATCGAGCGCAACTCTGAAGGGTTGAGCATCGGTGTCGAAGAGAAGAAGCTCGGCATCAAGGGCTCCTCGACCTGTCAGGTGATCCTCGACAACGTCAAGGTGCCGGTGGAAAACTTGCTCGGTGAGATCGGTAAGGGGCACAAGATTGCATTCAACGTGCTCAACGTCGGCCGCTTCAAACTGGGTGCCGGGGCCACCGGGGCAGTCAAACACGCCTTTCAGGCCGCAGCTCAGTACGCCAACGAGCGTAAGCAGTTCAAAACCAGTATCAGCAGCTTCGGGGCGATCAGGGAGAAACTGGCCGATATGGTTGCGGATATCTTTGCTTCCGAGTCGGTTGTCTATCGGCTGGCCGGCCTGCTTGACGACCGGCTGCAGAACCTCGACAAGGGAGGCGACAACTACTACACCGACTATCAGAAGGGGATTGAGGAGTACGCCGCCGAGTGTGCCATCGCCAAGGTCTACTGTTCCGAGGTGCAGGCCTTCGTGGTCGACGAAGTTTTGCAGGTCCACGGCGGTTACGGGTTCGTCAGTGAGTACCCGGCCGAGCGCTATTATCGCGATGCACGGATTAGCCGCATCTACGAAGGGACCAACGAGATAAACCGCATTCTGATTCCCGGCATTTTGTTGGGTAAGGGGATGAAGGGCGAGTTGCCACTGCCGACCGCCGTCAAGCAAGCGTTTGTATCACTGCAGTCGGAGTCGACAGCTTCTGCGGGGTCAGAAGGGCTTCTCGCTGAGGAAAAACAGTTGTTGAAGCAGCTGAAGTCCCTGGCTCTGGTTATTGTCGGTACCGCAGTCGAGAAATATGGCAAGCGTCTGCAGCAGGAGCAGGAATTCCTGCTAACCGCAGCCGACATGGCGATCCAGATCTTCGCCCTGGAAAGTGCAGTGCTGCGGGCTGAAAAAGCCTACGCGCAGGCTAGTCCGGCAAAGAAGGAACTCTATTTGGCAGTCGCCAGAGTCTGTGCCTACCGGGCAAATGAACAGGCCGTCAGGGCTGCGCAGAAAGGGGCTTTCTACATCGCTGAAGAAGAGTCACGGCAGATGCTTCGTTCAGCAGTGACCCGCCTGGGGCAGTACGATGCCAGCGGTCTGCTTGAAGCGAAGCGTGTGCTGGCCACCGCAGCGATTGAGGCGGAGAAATATATTTTTTAAGAAATCCTGAAAATGGTTGAGATTTCTCAAGGCAAAGCGCACGAGGATGAACATGACTGAAAAAACAAATGAGATCAGGGTTCACGATGAGGGGACTGTTCTCCGCTTGCAGATCAATCGTCCCGAGAAGAAAAATGCTCTGACTCTGGAGATGTACAGCGCGCTGGCAGAGGCGATCCGGGACGCCGATCGGCAGAAAAAGGTGCGTGTCATTCTTCTGCACGGAACGGAAGATTGCTTTACCAGTGGCAACGACCTGAAAGACTTTCTCAATTCGCCTCCGCAAGGGGATGAGAGTCCGGTCATGCAGTTTCTGCTGGCGCTCAGTCAGGCGCAAAAACCGGTTGTCGCTGTAGTGCAAGGGGCTGCGATCGGTATCGGCACCACCCTGCTGCTGCATTGTGATCTGGTCTATGCCTCGACTGAAGCCAGATTCCAGTTGCCATTTGTCAACCTCGGCCTCTGTCCCGAGGCGGCGTCGAGCTTTATTCTGCCGCAACTGATGGGACGGCAACGGGCCGCCGAACTGATTCTGCTCGGAGAGGCCTTCTCGGCGGAAAAGGCCTTGGAATTGGGAATTGTGAACCAGACCTTCTCCAGCCAAGAACTGCTGGAAAGGGGGCTGGAACAGGCGCGTAAACTGGCCGCCTTGCCACCTTCCGCAGTACGGCTTTCCAAGGCGCTGCTGGTCAAGGGTGATGCAAGGGCCATTGCGCAAACCATGGCGGAAGAGACGCCGCTCTTTATGGAACGACTCGAATCACCCGAGGCCAAGGAAGCTTTTGCGGCTTTCTTCGAGCGGCGCAAAGCGGATTTTTCGAAGTTCTAGGAATGACAGCGAATTTCTACAGGTAGATCTATGAATGATGCAGCAGAGAAGCCAAATACGATAGGTATTATTGCCAAGAAACTAGGCATAACGTCAAGATCCATAAGATATTACGAAGAGATAGGTCTTATGGGGACCTTTGAACGCAGCGAAGGTAATTATCGAATATATGGCGAAAATGAGATTATACGACTCAAGTTTATTTTTAAACTAAAGGATCTTGGGATTTCGTTGAATGAAATGAAAGAGCTGTCGATCTACTACGATTTGAACAATAAGGATGTTGATAAAATTCTGCCGCGCCTTCTTGATCTTGTCGATGCCAATATCGGTAAAATTGATAGGAAAATTTCTAATTTGATCTCGCTGCGTAAAGATATCAGTGATTATAAGTTGCGAATTATGGATTGCTTAAAAGATAAACAGCAATGGTGTGAATATAAAAAGTAGGTTTTAACTTAGTACAAGGTTTGGAGCAGGATAGAACATTCAAGCTTTTAATTGCCATGGGGCGGCCAACCCCTCCTTACGTGCTGTAGTTGCTCTCTCTCCTGCAGTTTCGGCCGCCCCGTGGATTTTTTTCAAACGATGAAGAAGGATTCGGGTTCTGACAGCGCGTACCGCCGAAGGCTGGTGGCCGTCGTTTAAATGATTTAATAGGGATAGTTGGCAATGGGCAGAACATCGGAAGATCTTGTGAAACATGTGATCTCCTTTCGGGTGAACGATGAAGAGCGGGTCGTCTTGGAGGATCTGTCGATTGCTGCCGGGGTGAGTATCTCTACCCTGATGCGCGAGAGTATTGATGTATTAGGATCAGTTTCTTAAGCAGCGTCAGAATAACTATTAGGCCAGAAGAGCGAGTGTTTCCGCTCAAAACAGTTAATAATCAGAATGCTTTATGCACCATTCGCAGTGTTATCAGGAGCAGTGGTATGTCAGGAAAAGATAAAAGCACATATGCCATCCAATCGGTCGGCAATGCACTCTACATCCTCGAAGCGATAAGTCGCGAAACAGGCGATTTTGGGATCAGCCACCTCAGCAACAAGTTGGGCATGACCAAAAGCTATATCTTCCGCATGCTGGCAACCTTCGCCCAGAGAGGTTATGTGCAGCAGGACAAGGCGTCCGGTCGTTATCGTGCCGGCTTGATGGCCTACGAAACCGGCGGCCGATTTCTGCATCAGATGGGTGCCTTACAAAAGTCGAAGCCGGGGATGGAATATCTCGCGAAAAAAGTTGGCGAGGCCGTTTATCTGGCGATCCCCGATGAGAACGACCTCTTGCTGCTGGAGATGGTCGATTCTTCACAGAAGATTCGCGTCATGCCGTTGGTCGGCAAACGTTTCTCTCTCGATCAGTTCTCGGCAGGTAAGGTGATCATGGCGCATAACGCAACCAGCGAGGAGTTGTGCAGAAGCTTGGGGGCGATTTCGGCCAAGGGTTATTCTGTCGATTATGGCGCGGTAGGTGAAGGGGTTGGATGCATAGCTGTCCCCCTCTTCGATGCGCAGGGTTCGGCTTGCGCCAGCCTCTGTATTCTGGTTCCGGAAATTCGTCTGAGCAGTGACCGGATCAATAATGAGTTACTACCATTGTTGAAAGAAGCGGGTGAAGAGATCTCGGCGAAGCTGGGCCATTTTAAAGCTGAACTGCGACAGATGTGCGGCTAGACTGGATAATCCTATTTATCAGGTACTTATGGCATGCCCCAGAGAAGTTACCTTAAGCTAGGTACTGATCTAAAGGGTGGATAAGAGGATATGCTCAGGATGGCGTTTCGCTTAAGAAAACCCTCTCAGATCCCAGGATAATTTAAGACCCAGTTCGGTATTTCCTCACCTCTAACCTCACATCCTATCCTCTGAATCAGTTTCAGGTTAGCCCCACATCCTATGTTCTTGGCGCGGTGCAATCCGTCAACTCATCTGACAATTTTCACAGATATTTTACGTTCGAACCATAACGCAGACCCCATGATTTAACTGCTCCGGGATCTAATCAACGGTGACTCCGATGCCGATGCCTTACTGCTGACCAATGAACCCCCAGCAGAGGGGAAGAAGCCGACATCTCTGGGATCACTCCTCCACATTCTGCTTATTGACACTGCAGTGAAAGGGAGCTAGTATGCTCAGCAGCAGGGAAGTATTTGCTTCCCTGCTGCTGAGGCGGACATCAACGGCATAGCTGCGAAACACACGTATGAACGATCAATGGAGATAATTAAATGAAGAATAATGCAGATCTAGGTAATAACCAATCGGTCCGGGATTTGGATCCGCGAAAAAACCCTCAAACGGACCAGTCCAAGGAGACCGTCAAGCTGATTCTTGACACCACCGCCGAGCTGCTGGAAGAAGTGAGTGTCAATGATTTCAACACAAACCTGCTCGCCAAGCGCGCCGGGATCGGGGTCAGAACAATTTACCGCTACTTTCCCAATAAACTTGCCGTCATTACCGCACTTGGCCAGCGATGGGCCGACAAGGAATTAGAGTGGTTGAATAATTTCAATGATCTTTTCGATATGAATCTCGACTGGCGCGAAGCCATCACTCGGATCTTTGATGGCTACGCTAGCGGGGCAAGTCAAGAGATTGGTGCGTCAGGGCTTCGAAGAGCGGTGAAGGCAGTCCCTGAGCTTCGGGAGATTGAAAGCCAGACTAACAAGGATGCTGCTGAAAGGGTCCGTAATGGCCTGAAAAAACACGGTTTGGCTCTCCCCGAAAAACGCGAAATAGCCCTGGGATGTGCCTTTATCGAAGCCGCTGCTGCGGTGTATGATTTCGCATGGTCTGAGGGTAAGGAATATGCGGATGAACTCATTGAGGAAAATAAGCTTATTTGGATAAATCACCTGGCTACCTACCTGGATTGATCAGGGTCCGCTTCGTTCTGCTCCACCCGTCCCACACTCTCCTGCAAAGCCGGTCCCCTGCCATATGAATTTCACAAGGAGGTGGTCTCAACTCTTGAGCCACCTGAATGCAGATGATTTAGCAGATTCATCTGATCTACCTTTGAACTTAGACTATTTTCTGCTTCTTTTCTAATCCTCTGTTAGATTCCCCTGGTGTCCTGTTTGGTTAATCCCGTCTGCTTATTGTGCTCTTTTGCCCCTGCCAGAGTTCCTTCTCCTCGGTTAGCTATTTATTGATCATCTACAGGTTTGCTGCTCCCTTTTAAGGGGGAGTCTATTCGCTCCAGGTGAAAGCTGGAAACTTCTCGAAAGTATAACAGCGTTAAGTTTCTGGCTGCAGGTGATGTCAGATCTCCTTATTTATAGATTTATTTCTGGTCGGACTCAAGAATAATCAAGTTGTATAAACCCAATAATACTGGGTGTATAGAGCATACCGCTTAGATCTTTTCCGCTGTCTGCCTGCGCTGTTGGAAAATTAAACAGCTTTTCTATTGACTTTCATGTTGGGGGGAAGCTATTGTTTCCCTATCTGGGGAAGTAAAAGCTTCCCCCGAAGGAAGTGGACGTTTGAGCTGGATTTTTTGCTTCTGTTGTCAGGGGCTCCATGGCGCAGGGAATGTGAGCGATACGTTTTAAATAACCAAAGTTAAATAGCAGGCAAGGGAGAATTGTAATGGGTGACTGGAAGTGTGCAACAGGGTTGAGGGCAAAGCGAACCATCATCATCAGTGTGATGATGGCTATGAGTTTGATGCTGACTGTCTCACAGGCGGCAGCGTTTGAACTGCCTCTGGGCGATGAGGTCACAGGTAATCTGAACATGACTTTAGGTTACGGGATAAGCGCACGTACGGAAGATGCCAATATTGGCGCAGGCGCGCCGAATACGATCGGCGAAGGTTATTGGAAAGATGCCGGTGATGTTGTTTCCCATACGGGGCGGATTTCCGCGGAGTTGGGGCTCAGTTGGCGCAACTTCGGCCTGGTGTCGAACGCTGCGTTTCTGTACGACACTGAAGTGATGAATCCAGGTACTGGTTCGCACGATGTAAGCAGTTTGCTGATTGCGCCTAATGATTCATTTAACAAAGATACCGAAGATGTCTCTGGTCGCGCACTTACCCTGTCTGATGCTTACGTCTATGGAACCTTCGATATTGGCGAGATGCCTCTTGAGCTTCGTGTCGGTAGGCAGGTTGTCAACTGGGGCGAAGGTCTTTACTGGGCTGACGGTGTCGGCACCCAAGTTCCACTGAACCTGGCCAACCTGTTGGTTCCCGGCTCTGACCTGAAAGACGCGTACATGGGCCTAACCGGTGTGCGAGTAATGGTTGCGCCGTCAGAAAACTTATCTCTCGATGGCTATGTGTTTTTTGAGGCGGATCACCACCAGTTTCCAGGTCACGGTACCTTTTATGGTGACGACATTGTTGGTCCAGGTACCGAGCAGGGCTGGAATGAATTCGGTACCGCAGCTGCTCTGGGCACCCTCAAGCGAGATGTAGATACAGATGATAATGGCCAGTTCGGCATCTCCGGTCGTTATGTGCTCGGTGATGTAGAGTTGGGCCTGTATTACAGTCGTCACCACGAGCTTTTCCCGGCGCTCAATGCCGATGCTAGCGGAATTCTGCTCGAAGAGTTCATGGAAGGCACCGACATGTACGGTGCAAGTTTCTCTACTTCTCTCGGCATGTGGTCGTTTAATGGCGAAACTGCCTATCGTCCTGACCGTCAACTGTACACCAATGTTGGTGCGACATTGAGCCAGACAGTTATCGGCGCTCTGTTTGGGTCCGGCGCAGATATAGGAACCTCCGCACATTTCAATAATACCGAAGAGCACGATACCATCACCTCTTCAATTCACGGCATCGGCCTGTATGGCGGCAGCGTGCTCGGTATTGACGCGAATGTGTTCATTTACCAGTTGGGTCATGAGTATATCAGCGGCGATCTGGGCAACCTCCAGGCCAATACGGTCATTCATGATGTGGCAGAAACAGCTGATGAGCATGCTTTCAGTGTTGCTGGCGAATGGGATGCCACCTGGCAGGCTGTAATGGATGGTGTGGATCTGACCAGTATCCTGTTTGTTCAATATGATTTCAGCGGAAACTCTCATTTCTGGGGTAACTACGCCGAAGGCCGTGTGCTGAGCGCCTTCACCCTCAGTGCGGCAATCGGTACTGATTTGGGCGTTGATTTGACCTACTCGCGTTGGGATCAGACGGAATCAGACTATGAGCACCAGGATACGATCAATTTCTCGGTGAAATACACGTTCTAATTCTTAAAAGTCACTCTAAATAAGGAGTATTAATCATGAAAAAGATTTTAACGATAGTCAGTTGCGTCGCACTCTTAGTTGCCGCAACCACCGCCTCGGCTGCTATTTCAGCTGCAGACGCGGATAGACTGGGCAAGGATTTGACCCCGGTCGGTGCTGAAAAAGCCGGTAACGCCGATGGTACCATTCCCGCATGGGAAGGCGGTATTACTGAAGCTTTCTCAGGTTGGAAGTCTCCTGATGGCGATCGACCGAACCCCTTCGCTGAGGACAAAGTGCTGTTCACCATTACTGCAGAGAATATGGCTCAGTATGTCGATAAGCTGCCAGATGCCGCACAGGCAATGCTGAAAGCCTATCCTGCCGATTTCAAGATGAATGTCTACCCGACTCATCGTAGCGCAGCTTATCCGCAGTGGTACTACGACAACATCAAGAAAAACGCTACCACCGCTGAAATGATCGACGATGGCAATGGCATCGCCGGTTCCAAGGCATCCATTCCATTCCCGATTCCGCAAAATGGGCGTGAAGTGGTCTGGAACCACATTGTTCGATTTCAGGGCAAGGTAAAGCAGACTGATGAAGCCAATGAGTTGGTTCGCTACAGCAATGGTAAGTTGCTGCTCTGGTCGTTAAATAATACCATCAACTATCCGTTCTATGCTGCGGATGCAAGCGATGACGATGCGCAGGTTTACCTGAAATACAACTCGACCGGCCTTAAACCGTCGAGTGACTCAGGAGCTGGCACTCTGGCGCATGATAGCACCCGTCCGGGCAAGAACCCTCGTAAAGCCTGGACCTATGATCCGGGTGAGCGTCGTGTCCGCCGTGCACCGAACCTGGCGTTTGACACCCCTGACCGGCCGATCAATGTCGTCGATGATTTCGACAACTTCAGCGGTTCTCCTGAAAAATACGATTTCAAACTGATCGGCAAGCAGGAGATGTACGTTCCTTATAACAATAATGACCTCAATTCGATCAAGCACTCTGTCGATGAAGTCTTCCCTGTCCCGTTCGTCAAGTCTGATCTGGTCCGCTACGAGCTGCACCGGGTATGGGTGGTTGAGGCCACCGTCGCATCAGGCCAGCGTCACATCTATGCCAAGCGGACCATGTACATTGACGAGGACACCTGGACGATTCTGGCCAGCGGCAAGTACGACAAAAATGGCAATATGTGGCGAACCAGTTTCTACTACCCGGTCACCGCACCGGAAATCCCGGTTACCGCGGGTGGTTTTAATACTACTTCTGATCTGAAGAAAAACGCCTACTACCCTATCTTCTCAGTTACCGGTAATAAGAAAAGCTACAACTTCCTGGACGAGCCGAAAAAGGCCAGCTTCTTCACCCCGGCTGCTGTCCGTCGTCGTGGTCGTTAAGATGCTTAATTAGTCGAAATAGCCTTAAGCGGCAGTCATGATTTACAAATGGAAGAGTCGGTCCCGGCCGTGCCTTGCATGGTCAGGACCGACAGTTTAAAGCCTGAAAAGATAGCCAGATCCAATTCTGGAAGATTTGTAAAGAGAGGTATAAGACAATGCGTTCGAACCAAGAAGTGACCCGGAACGATGACACGCACGGATTTCTGAAAGGGTGGACCCTGCCCACGAGTCAGCAGATTTATGCATTTGTGACCACCCTTTGCCTGGCCATGGCGCTTGTCCTGCGTGGTTCAGTCTGGGCGGCTTACGTCGATCCGATCGATCTTCCGGCGGTTAAATATGCAACTGCGTCCCAGGCACTGCTGATCGATGTTGTTGCAGCCGGTGAGCGACTGGTCGCCGTTGGAGAACGCGGAACCATTGTTTATTCCGATGATCAGGGCGGTAACTGGACACAGGCGGATGTCGCGACCAGCGCCCATCTTAACGCCGTTGTTTTTGTCGATGACAAAAACGGCTGGGCG
Organism: Deltaproteobacteria bacterium; assembly: GCA_024280485.1. Classification (GTDB taxonomy): domain Bacteria; phylum Desulfobacterota; class Desulfuromonadia; order Desulfuromonadales; family Geopsychrobacteraceae; genus Geopsychrobacter. The sequence goes on along the minus strand of JAJRQB010000089.1, from coordinate 11,308 downwards.
GTCGGTGAAGATGCCGTCGTCCTGAATACTAAAGACGCTGGTTCGAGCTGGCAGATGCAGTTTGAAGACCGTGATGCAGAGAGCCGGGGCCCGCTGCTGGATGTTGCTTTTCTAAATGCACAAGAAGGATTTGCTGTCGGGGTCTTTAACAAGCTTATTACGACCAACGATGGTGGCACGACCTGGCAAAATGCTGCAGAGCGGGTCGATAACATTGACGAATGGCACCTCACCGGCATCGCTGCCGGGGCAAATGGGGTGATTTATATATCTTCAGAATTTGAAATCAGCTTTCGATCCACTGACGGCGGCGAATCATTTCAGCCGTTGGCGGTTCCAACTATCGGCACTGTCTTCGGCATGCTGGTTCGGCAGAATGCCGAAGGCGTGGATGAAATCGTCATGTTCGGTATTGGCGGCAGCATGTACGTCAGTCGCGATGCTGCAGAGTCCTGGGAGCAGATCGAGACCGGAACGACCCTCAATCTCCTAGGTGGCAACTGGGCAGCTGACGGTTCAGCGGTCTTTGCCGGTACCGATGGTCTTGTTATGCACCTGGATTCCAACCTGACCAAAGCAACTCAGCTCGAACCACCATTTCCGGCCCCCTTCGGTTCGGCTCTTGCGGTCGACAATAAAATTGTTATCGCTGGCTTCGGTGGGGTAAATCTGATCGATAATTTGGCGGCTACGGCCCAGCCGAAAGCCGAATAAGGGTAACTATCATGAATTCACAAAGCTCTCAGGATAAACCATCGATGCTTGAAAGCATTATCTTTAAAAGCCGCTTGCCGATTCTGCTGATCTGCGTTGCGCTGACTGTCTTTCTCGGTTACCGGGCTAGTTTCGTCAAGCCGGATACCCAGCTGGAAAAGCTCATACCGTCGACCCACGAATATGTTCTGAATGCAAAAGAGTTTTATGCCGGTTCTCTGGATGAGGGAACCAGTATGCTGCGTGTGGCGGTTTCGGTTGAAGAGGGTGACATCTTCGATTACCAATACCTGACCACCTTGCAGAAAATCAGTGATGATCTTTCTCTGGTTGCCGGAGTCGACACGGGAAGTCTTAGTTCCCTCTGGGCCTCCGGCATGATCTGGATGGCGGTCACCCCCGAAGGCTTTGAAGCCGGACCGGTGATCGATAACGGCACCTTTGATGATAGTCCCGAGACGATGGCACAGATTCGCGCAAATATGCTCAAGGCGGGAATTATAGGCAGTTATGTCTCCAATGATTTCAAGGCTTCGATGATTGATTTTATGGTGCTGCCGACCAACACCGAGACACGGCAGCCGCTGAACCTCAGTGGATTTGCCGAGCGAATCGATGAGGTTCGCGAAAAATACCAGAGCGACAACCTGAATATTCATGTGATCGGTGACGTTAAAAAACTCTCCGATCTGGTTGAGGGCTTCCGCAAGGTCCTGACCTTTTTTGCCATTGCTTTTGTGATTACGGCGATCCTGCTCTTTCTCTATACCCGCTGCTGGAAAGCCACGCTGATGCCTCTGGTCTGTTCGGTGGTCGCGGTGATCTGGCAGGTCGGTGTGCTGAACCTGCTCGGTTCAGATCTGGGTGTTTTCTCGGTGCTGGTACCATTCTTAATCTTCGCCATCGGCGTCAGTCATGGCGTGCAGATTATTAACGGCATTGCCCATGAAACTGCCGAAGGTGCTGATTCGCTCACCGCTGCACAGATCACCTTTCGGAATCTCCACAAGCCCGGTCTGCTGGCGTTGCTCTCTGACGGTATCGGCTTCGCCATGCTGCTGGTTATCAACATCGGTTCGATTCAGGATCTGGCGCAAGCCGCCAGTGTAGGTGTCGCGCTGGTGATCATCACCAATCTGGTGCTGCTGCCAATCGTTATGTCCTATGTTGGTGTCACCCGCAGTTGCGTTGAACATGCACAGTCTAAGGCCGATGCCAAGTCTTTCTTGTGGGATACGTTGGGGAAATTCGCCACGCGCAATGGGGCTATCTTTGCCATTATCTTCTCCCTGTCGGCCGCAGGAATCGGACTTTACTTTGGCCAGGATCTGAAGATAGGTGACCTCGACAAGGGCGCCCCGGAACTGCGTGCCGATTCCCGCTACAATCTGGATAACACCTATATTACCAGCAATTTCTCCACCAGTACCGATCTGATGACGATCTTTATCAATACGCCGAAGCAACAGTGCCAGAGCTATAAAACGGCCACGCTAATGGACCGTCTAGGTTGGGAACTGTCGATGGTTGATGGGGTTCAATCCGTTTCTTCTCCGACTATTGATTCTAAAGGTGGGCGCTACTTTACCAACGAGGGGAACATCAAGTTTTATGCTTTGCCGCGTAATGAGCGGGTGCTTGGAAACACTATGAGCATGGGCGCCCTCGGTTATGCTGACAGCTTTGATGAGATTTGCGACCGCAAGTCGATGGAGCTGCAACTGGCGGATCACAAGGAATCGACCTTGCAGCGTGTGGTTGGGGCAATCAACGCCTTTGAAACCGAAAACGGTGATGAAGATATCCGCTTCAGTCTCGGCTACGGCAACGCTTCCTTCGAGGCGGCCACCAACCAGGTAATCGCTAAAGCGCAGTACCAGATTTTGTACTATGTCTACGGCGCCGTGTTTCTTATGTGTCTGATCATGTTCCGCTCAATCCGCGCGGTCATCTGTATTCTGACCCCCTTGGCACTGACTTCACTGATGGCTAATGCGCTGATGGCGCAACTCGGGATCGGGGTCAAGGTAGCGACTTTGCCGGTTATCGCACTGGGTGTCGGTATCGGTGTTGATTACGGGATCTATATCTATACCCAGATGATGGCTTTTTTGAAAGAAGGTCATCCACTTTCGCTGGCCTACACCGAGACCCTGAAGACCACCGGAAAAGCCGTATTTTTTACCGGCTGTACTCTGGCTGTCGGAGTGGCCACCTGGTATTTCTCGCCGATCAAGTTCCAGGCCGACATGGGTGTTTTGCTTACCTTCATGTTCCTGTGGAATATGATGGGGGCGCTGACCCTGTTGCCCGCACTTGCTCACTTTTTGGTGAAGCCTGAGGGAGTCGTTGCTGCGACCTCTGAGGCTGTTGAGGGTTGTCTTGCGGAGGATAATGCTTAAGACGGTCATGTCCTTTATAGAAAATTCAATTTGGAGATAAGTAAATGGGAAAAATAAAAATATACATGCTCACTATCCTGATATCACTGATCTTTGGAAGTGCCTTTGCGGCGGCACCCAAGACCGCCGCAGAACATGGCCTCATGCAGGGTTTTCCGCCGGCTTTAGATAAACGGGTCACCCTCGAAAACTGGCAGGACCCGCCGTATAACCGCTGGGGATTCCAGCATGTCAGGGAACTGATCCCGACGGCCCGAGTCAGCCGGGGGAGGGGAGAGGTGCGGCCCTTCGAGCGCAATCCCCAACATCTCGACGACATCAGCTTCGCAGGTGCGGATGGTGAAACCATGACCATTGCCCGGATGCTCGAGAACACCTATACGGATGGCATCATCGTTCTGCACAAAGGCAGGATTGTCACCGAACAGTATTTCAATGGAATGCAGCCCGATACCTCACATCTCTGGATGTCCTGTACCAAGTCCCTCACTAGCGCCGTGTTCGGTATCATGGTCGACAGAGGGCTGGTCGATGTGGCTGCCAAGGTTAGCAACTATCTGCCGGAAATTGCCGGAAGCACCTATGCCGACGCGACCGTTCAGCAGCTTCTCGACATGGAGATCGGAGTTCATTTTTCCGAAGACTACGAAGATCCAAACTCTGATATTTGGACTACGGACTATATTGCGGGCTGGCGTTCCAATTCTGGGGCCGAGATGCCCGAATCAATGTATGAATTCCTGCCGACCTTGAAGAAGGAGGGCGAACACGGGGAAGTATTCCACTATGTTTCATCCAATACCGATGTTCTGGGCTGGATCCTGGAACGAGTCACCAAGACGGGCTTGTCGGAGCTGATTTCCCAGGAGATCTGGACCAAACTCGGCGTCGAGCAGGATGGATATATTACCGTCGATAAGGGCCGGTTCGCCATTGCTAGCGGCGGGTTCAATGGAACCTTGCGGGATATGGCCCGCTTCGGCCAGATGATTTTGCAGAATGGCCTTTTTAATGGCGAGCAGATCGTGCCTGCCGCCTGGATCAAGGATGTCCTGACCAATGGCAACCGGGAGGCCTTTGCCAGGTCGGAATATGCCGGGGTTTTTCCGAATCCTTCCTACCGGAACCAGTTCTGGGTAGCTGCGCCCGGACATCCTGTTATCCAGGCACTCGGTATTCATGGCCAGTCGATCTATATCAATCCTGAGGCACAGTTGGTGGTGACTAAATTCTCCACACAACCGCAGGCAGTGGATATATTGATGTTTCAGGATGCCTTTCTGGGCGCGGAGGCACTTGCAGAAGCTCTATCCAAACCATAACAATTAAAGTTGCAAGGCCCGCTTATTTACCCACGACGATAGATAACCTTGAGAAGGGAGATGTTTGCTATGGCAATGAACGGTTTGATGATGAATAGCCCGCTGCTGATCACTTCAATCATGCAGTTCGCCAAGAAGAACTATGCGACGGCCGAGATTGTTTCGGTCACCAAGGATAATCCTCTGCATCGTTACAGCTATGCCGAGGCCTTTGATCGGGTCGGTCAGCTGGCCAATGCACTGGCCCGCCTGGGCGTCAAGCAGGGCGATCGGATCGGTACCCTGGCCTGGAATGATCACCGCCACCTGGAGATCTACTATGCGACCTCCTGCAGCAGCCTGATCTGTCACACCATTAATCCACGGCTCTTCGAAAATCAGATTGAATACATTATCAACGATGCCGAGGATCGTTGGCTGTTTATCGATCCGCTGTTCGTGCCGTTATTAGAGAAATTGGCCGACAAAATTCCTGGTGTACACGGCTTTATCGTGATGACCGACGAGGCGCACATGCCGGAAACCGGTCTGCGCAATGTTTACTGTTATGAGACGTTGATCGCCAGCGAGTCTGAGCAGTTCGACTGGCCCGCTCTCGACGAAAACGCGGCATCTTCCCTCTGTTACACCTCCGGCACCACCAGTAACCCCAAGGGAGTCATGTACAGTCACCGTTCAACCGTACTGCATTCTTACGCCGCCGCCCTGCCTGATATGTTCAATGTTTCGATCAATGACACCGTGCTGCCGGTGGTCCCCATGTTCCACGTCAACGCCTGGGGTTTGCCGTACTCCGTGCCGATGGTCGGTGCCAAGCTGGTTCTGCCTGGGCCGAAGATGGGCGATGGTGCCGCTATCGGAGATCTGATTGCCGGGGAAGGGGTGACTCTCTCTGCCGGGGTGCCCACCGTCTGGATGGCACTGCTGTCCGATCTGCAGAAAACCGGTAAGAGACTACCCAGCCTCAAGCGGGTGATCATCGGCGGCGCGGCCTGCCCGACATCGATCATGAGAGAGTTTCAGCAGCATGGTGTGATGGTGAATTACGCCTGGGGGATGACCGAGACCAGCCCGTTGGGAACGCTCAATACCTTGAAGCCCGGAATGGAGAAACTGAGCGAGGAAGAGCAGTGGAAGCTTCGAGCCAAACAGGGGCGACCGGTCTTCGGCATCGAAATGAAGATCGTCGATGACGACAACCATGAACTGCCCAGAGATGGCAAGGCCTTCGGGTCCCTCAAAATCAGAGGCCCCTGGGTCTGTGCCGATTACTTCGGGCATGAGGGGCACAGTGACACCCATGACGAGGACGGCTGGTTGTGCACCGGAGATGTCGCCACCATTGACCCGGATGGCTTTATGCAGATTACCGATCGGACCAAGGATGTGATCAAGTCGGGTGGCGAGTGGATCAGTTCGATTGAGCTCGAGAATCTGGCCGTGGCCCACCCGGCGGTTGCCGAGGCCGCAGTCATTGCCGCTCATCACCCCAAGTGGTCGGAGAGGCCGCTGCTGGTGGTGGTAAAAAATGCGGGTCAGGAGTTGACCTGGGAGGAGATGCTCTCCTGGTATGATGGCAAGATAGCCAAATGGTGGCTGCCCGACGATGTTGTTTTCGTCGATGAGTTACCCCACACCGCAACAGGAAAGGTCAAGAAGGTGGAATTACGTCAGCAGTTTAAGGATTATGTCTTGCCGACCGCTGAATAGACAGATTCTGTACGGGTGCGCGGGATTCGGTCCTAAAGGTCGGATCTCGCGTTTGTCTTGAGCTACGTCATTCCCGGGCAGATGATCTGTATTGATCCCATGGCTCTGTCGGCGCTGAGTGTGTTTTGACCGTCACGGCATGGGTTTGTGGCCGATAGTTTGTCTGCAGTCTGAGGTCGCCCGAGAGGGCGGCCTTTTTGCGTTAATCCGCCATTGTCTGCAAATCGGCTTGCCACTTCTTATCCAAGCTCTACATCAAAGAACAGATAGAACAGCGTTAAGTATTGCATCGGTATAGGTCTTAAACCTTCCCTCCTGATTTTTTTGTGTGGGGAATATGTATCAGTCTTGAATGTGAACAATCAAGCTAATAGGCTGAAATCACATAAATAATCACACGATAGCCTTAACTCAAATTGTTCATCCGCAAGGATGATAGAAGTTTAAACCTCTTTTTTATTGACTTTGGTTGCGGGGGGAAGCTATTGTTCTCCCTGCAGGGAAGTAAAAGCTTCCCTGCGTGTCAGGACCAGATGCTTAAACCCGGCAGAATGAATAAGCTGAAGTTCCATCCCTGGTCCCGGATGGGCGATTCCCGAACATTTCTGCTCATTATTGAAAGGTAAAAAAATGAAACAGAGTCGTCGCGATTTCATGAAGGTATCGAGCTTGCTGGCATTGGCTCCTATGGCTGCCGGTTTTGGCATGAGTGCATTCCGTGGCACGGCCATGGCATCTACCTCCGGCGCAGGCAGCGAGGCTGTCAAGGCGGGGGCAAATGAATATTTTAAAAAGTCGCCTATGGCCTCCGGTCGTCCATTTGATTATTCCATGGCCAGAAGATGGGCTCCCAATGCAGACCTGAGTGATTTCGCCTCGGTTTTCCCCCAGATCCCTGGTGGCATTGCACAGGATAAGCTTCTCAAACTTGCGGAAGAAGAGATGGGCCAGTGGATGGCCAAGACCCAGAAGAGCGATGAGATGCAGAAGCGAGGCATGAAGCACATGCCCTGGGGGGTGTTCGGTTGCTATCAGAAGGACTGGGAAACCCCACACCTGCTTTTTGCTGAACGCTGCATGGGGAACAAGCTTTGGGACGTCGATGGCAATGAGTATATCGACCTCAACTTTGGTGATACCCCGGATATGTACGGTCATGGACCGGAAAACCCAGCGGTCAAGGCCTGCGCCAAGCGGATGCTCGAAGATGGTATCAGCCCGATGATGGGCAACGAAGACCAGCTGGTCGTTGCTGAACTCTTGGCTGAAAATTTTGGCCAACCTTACTGGATGCATGCCATGACGGCATCCGATGCCAATCGTTATGTACTGGCTATCGCCCGTCATCACACCGGCCGACCGAATGTCGCCATCCCCAACTGCACCTATCATGGCACCATCGACGAAACTCAGAAGATGATGCCTGAGCCGGGCGTGATAGCCCGCTGGCACGATCTTGGGATCTATCATGGCGAGGTCGATCAGGGCACGAAAATCTTCAACTGGAACGACCTGGAAGGGCTCGAGGAACTCCTCAAGGATCGCACAGTTGCAATCGTCATGATGGAGCCGGTGATGAGTAACTTCGGCTGGGCCTGGCCGAAGCCGGGCTGGCACGAGGGTGTGCGTGCCCTGTGTAAGAAATATGGCACGCTGCTCTGCTATGACGAGACCCACACTATTTCGGGTGGGCCCGCCGGCATGATCGGTGAGCTGGACCTGAAGGGCAAGAGCGATTTCTGGACTTGTGGCAAGGCGATTTCGAGCGGCATTCCTGGCGCTGTCTATGGCATGAGCGAGGCGGTTGCCAAGAAGCTGCAGAAGGACCAGGGTGAGATTGGCTTTTTGACCGGAGCTGGCCTCGGTTTCCTCGGCAACGCACTCTGCGGCAATACTTTGTCGACTTTGGCTTTACGGGTGACTCTTGAAGAGGTATTGACCGAGAAGACTTTTGCCAAAATCAACAAAAACGTCGCCTACATGAAATCCGAAATGGAGCGGGTTAATAAAAAATACAAGGCCCCTTATCGCATCGAGACCATGGGAAATCGACTCTGTTACCATTTTATCCCCGAGCAGGCTTTTGAACCCCTTGGCGGCCTGATCCAGGTCGGCTTCGGCGGGCTGTTCGAATTTAGCCATGCCTACTTATGGAACCGGGGCTTTCTGCTGATGCCTTACTTCAATATGGTGATTGTCGCTCCTCAGCATACCAAGGCAGATACGGACAAGTTCATTGCCGCCTGGGACGATATCGTTCGGATAACGATGAATGGTTGATGGTTGAAAATTAGCAGCAAAATAAAAAGTCTGGATCGTAAGATCCGGCTCAGATCACTGACAAGCCCCGTACGCAAACAGAGGAGTCTATAAATGAACCAAGCAACTAATACCATGGGGGAAGTTGAAATTCACCCCGAGAGGCAGCTCCTTGAGCAGGCCCAGGTCGCGGCCAGAGAGTTCGCTGCATATTCTGCCGAACAGGTCGCAAAAATCGTAGAGGCCGTAGCAACCGCAGCTGCTGAAAGAGCTGGATATTACGCAGAATGGGCCGTGCGGGAAACCGGTTTTGGTACGATCGAGCACAAGACTTTGAAGAATCAGGCGACCAGTGCCGGTCTGCTGGATTTCTACCGCGGGCAGGATTTTTCCGGATACGAAATTGACTATGAGAAGAAGCTGGTCAAGTTTGCCCGCCCAGCCGGTGTGGTCCTCGGTCTTGCCCCCTGTACCAACCCGGTCGCTACGACAAATTTTAAAACCTTGATCAGCCTGATGGGGCGCAATGCGCTCATTCTCTGCCCTCATCCTGCGGCAAAGGAATGCAGTGTTGATGCCGCAGATTATCTGGCCGCAGCCGCTGAGGCGGCTGGAGCTCCCAAGAATAGTATTCAAGTACTTCGTGAACCTTCAATTCCGGTGGTCGGAGCGATGATGCAGAGTGATCTGATCAATGTGACTCTGGCCACGGGCGGTCCGGGTATGGTTCGCGCTGCTTATAGTTCCGGAAACCCGGCTCTCGGCGTCGGTCCAGGTAATCCGCCCCATTATGTTGATGAGACAACCAATATCGTCAAGGCCGCCGGAGAGATCATTTTCAGCTCTTCATTCGACTGCAACCTGCTTTGTACCAGTGAATCGGTCGCACTGGTCAAGGATGAAGTCGCTGACGCACTGCTCGATTCTATGGCTGCACAGGGTGGATATCTGGTCGCTGACCCCGCTGAGGCAGCTAAACTGCGCAGTTACCTTGAGGGTGAGGGACCTATTAATCCAGGGGCGGTTGGTAAAACCGCAGTCTTCATTGCCGAGAAAGCCGGTATCGAGATCCCGGCAGGAACGGTTGTGCTGATTGTCGAGCTAGACAAGGTTGACAAGACCGACATCATCGCACGTGAGAAGATGTATCCGGTTCTTGGATTCAAGCGTGTTGCCAGTGTTGAGGAGGCTTTAGCCGGGGCTCAGGTGATGATAGACTTCGGAGGTAAAGGTCATTCGGCTGCCATTCATTCCAGTAATCCCGATACCATTCTCGCCTGGTCCTCCCTTGATGTCTATCGGATTGCGGTCAATGGCCCCGCGGTGCTGGTTTCCTCTGGTCTGTCCTCCGGTCTGAATCCGGCGGCGACACTTGGCACTGGTTATTACGGGCGCAGCTCGGTTGGGGAGAATGTCGGTCCCATGCACCTGGTTAATTGGACTCAGATCGCATACAACGCGGATCCCGCTGAAGTTATGGGGGACATTGCTGGTGCCTTGGCGCGCCGGGAAAAGCTCCGCACATAAACATGACCATCGATGAAGCATTATAACAATGATGTCTGTACCCGGAGTTGAATAGCCACCAGTAGATGTTTTCAGGCCAAGGTCACCATTCCTTTGTGGTGACGGCAGAAATCGATGATAGTCCTTCGGCTGAATGAACAGAGGTCGGAAAGTGAAGGCCCCGCAATGGTATTGCGGGGCCTTTTGTATTAAGGCGCGGAAATAAGAGATGAGGCTTTGTGTTTAGCCCTTGATCCATCAAGACACGGTCAACTTATGCGATTTTGAAAGGCTCGAGGAATGAGGTTTTGCTAGATCTTTGTTACAGTTAAAAAAAGCATGGTCCACGTCAAATTCTCTGTTTTAATCCTGAGAAGAGGGTGGAGAAACAAATGAATGATCAAAGCTTGATGGAAAACTTGCCCTTCGGTCTGATTCTCATGTCAGAGATCTTTGAGGAGTGCAATGAACATGCATGTCTACTCCTGGCATGCAGCTGCGAGGATATCATTGGCCGTTCTCTGTTGGATTTCTCCCCACAAACACAGCCTGACGGTAGTGATTCTGCTGACGCAGTACAGCAGCACATTGATGCGGCAGTTACCGGGCAGCCACAAATATTTCAGTGGCAAATCCGTCGCCAGGACGAAATTCTGATCGATGTGGAAATCTCGATGAATGCCATCGAGAGGACAGGGCGAACAGTTGTTCTTGTCAGTCTGCGTGATATCTCAGAGCGCAAACGGATCAAGGAAGAACTGCAGGAACGCAATGTATTCATCGAAACAGTTATGGATAACTTGCCGGTCGGCCTTGCCGTTTGGACCTGGGACAAGGGTAAGGTTCTGTACCTGAACCAGAGTGGTACGGAGATTATCGGCTGGCCGAAGGAGGTTATTACCAGTGTCGAGGAATTTTATGCGCACTGTGTTCCCGATCCTGAGTTAAGTAAGGAACTGTTGGCCCGAATGGATGCCGATTGGGCCAGCGGAGATCTGAAAAAAATGACCTGGGAATTCCCGATTGTAAGAGCTTCCGGAGAGGTTGCCGATGTTGTTAATTTTGACATCCCAATGTTTGAAAAGAACCTGGTGATCAGTGTTTTTCTGGATATTACCGAGCGCAAGCGGGCGGAAAATGAACTTTCCAAACTTAATCAAGAGTTAGAGACGCGAGTCATTGAACGAACTAGAGAGCTGGAACTTGCCAACAAGGAGATGGAGGCATTCACCTACTCGGTCTCCCACGACCTGCGGGCGCCTCTGCGGGCCATCGACGGTTTCAGCGCGGCGCTGCTGGAGGATTACGCGGACAAGCTAGATGAGGAGGGTAAAACCTATCTGCGTTATTTGCAGGATGGAAGCCGCGATATGAATGATCTGATCGACGGTCTGT
>JAJRQB010000088.1 GCA_024280485.1 Deltaproteobacteria bacterium | reverse complement strand
ACAGGTGATCCCGCAGCGGAAGCAGGCCTCCGACTTAATGTCGTACTGGGGCTCCACATTCTCGCGGAACAGCTTTTCCGGAATATCGTCGCCCTGCGGGCGGAAGTTGTTGAGCGGCACGGCGTGAAAAGCCTGCAGCACGTCGTAAGCTGCCCAGGTCCCGCCACCTCCGCCGCGACTGATCGGCTGGATACGCGCCGAACCACCGCCCTTGATGACGTTGAGGTTGACCTGCTTGACCTCGGGGGTGAGTGGTTTGAGCTTATCCTCACTCTGAGCGACCAGGGCGAGGATATTTTTATAACCCATCAAACTCCCCATACCACCGCGTCCGGCGAAGCGGCATTTGTCTTCACCTGATCGGAGCTGATTCTCGGTCGAGAGCGCCACCGCCCCCATATAGTTCTGTTGCCAGTTTTCCCCGGCCTGACCGATGACGGCGAAGTGGGCACCTGCGTACTCTTTCTGCAGGCACATGATCTTGTCGTGGGTGGAGAGACCAAGCAGATGGCCCGCCGGTTTGATCTCAACCGCTGGACCGCCCGGCGTCTCCTTGATCAGGACATAGACCGGTGTCTCTGAGCGGCCCTCGAAGATCAGTTCATCCAGACCGGTCCATTTGAATTTCGCACCGAACTTGCCGCTGCCGGTCGACCAGATGGCCGCAGGCAGGCCCTTCTTCGAACCCTTGATCGGGCTGTAGCCGGAGAAGTAAGTGCGCATCCCGGTCATGACGCTGCTACCGGTGAGCAGCCCGGTATTGACGATCAGTGGGTTCTCGTCACAGTAGGCGGTCTCGATTTTCCGCACCGCCAGATCCTGGAATGAACGGCCGAAGCCGCCGAGCACATCCTCCAGATTGCGACAGGGAACGTCCTCCAATTCCGCCTCACCGGTCTGCAGGTCGATCGTACAGCGCTTATACAGAACAGAAGAGGGTTCGGAAACCGGATCCGTGGTCATAAATTTCATAGGGTCACTCCGTATTTAAATGGTGAATCTTCTACGCACAATAATGGGGAGCTAACCTCCCCCGAGAAGGGGCAATAAGGAGAGGGTATCTCCATCCGTCAGAACATCCGAGATACAGGCATGAGTGCCATTAATAAGCACGATTCCGAGAAGCTGTTGCGGAACCTGCAATTTATCCACGACCTCCTGAACCTTGGTGTCGGGAGGCAACTCAAGAACCTTCTCTTTGAATCGATCGATTCGGAATGCTCCAAAAAGTTTAATTTTGACATTCACGTTTCCGGCTCCTTTCACCAAATCTTCTTTATTGCAACGGAAAGAATCGGCTACAAGTGTCCTTGTCAGCAAGCACTCATCTGCTGCAGATGACATTCGACCACCTCCGCATAGTCTTGCTCCTCTTCAGCCAGATAAACCATGGAAGACGCGATCTCGCTGGCCAGGATCGCATACTTGATCTTTGCGGGCAGTGAACCTATCCGCTTGCGAAAGCTTGCCACTTCACCAAGCAGGCCTGGCAGATGCGCAAGGATCGCCCGACGGTAGAGCGGCTTGTCACACAATTGCGGATTCTGCTGGAAAAAGTCGAATAGCCGCGCATAGTGAGCATTGATTTCCATACTGATAGCATCGGAAATCTCAGTAAACAGGAGCTTACCAGCAGCCTCCCGCCAACGCCTGAAAATCAGCCGAGCCTCGTCCTCGGCCCGCCGATTCAGTATCGCTACCACGTCGGCGACATAACGCTCCTTGTGGGCGATAAACTCTTTCTCGCTGAGTAGCAGGTTGGCGATGATCTCGTAGGAGGATGAGATGACACCACACTTATTGGCGGAGGCGTCACGCATCAGGACTGCGCCCCTGCGTTGCAACTCAATGCGCGCCTCAGGTGTGATGAAGGAATTTGCCCCCTCTACAATGACCCGACTGTTGGACTGGCCGTCCCCGTCAAGCAAGCGTCGACAATTCTGCGCATCGATGGTCTCCGGACGTCCCCCGGCAGGGATAAACAGATCGGCGGGAACACTGAAGATGAGCGTATTGAACTCCCGGTAGAATTCGTCGTTGGATACCCATTGTTCCTCAAGGCCTGCCTCATTGCGGACAATCTTGCGGAACAGCTTGCGCATCCCTTCCTGGCGGGTCTGCTGCCGATAAAGGAGAAAACCACCGGGATTCAAAGCCCTCGGGTCGAAAGCGTCCACGTCCGCCTTAAGCAGGATACGCGACAACTCATCCCGGTCCGCCCCTTGAGGGTCGTAGAGGGCCCCGCTGCCATCGACAATCAGGTTGATCATGACCTGCGGACAGCGCTGCAACAGCAAACGCATGGCGTTGCCGGCGACATCGCCATTGGGACCGCCGGTAAATTTGACGGTAAAGGGCTCAGCATGTAGATCAACGCCGATCTCTTCCATGGCCACCTCGGCGAACCTCACCACCCCGGTCGAGGTGACAGCATACTCCTTATGATTGATTCCAACCTGTTTGCTCGACATGATCCCGGCACCGAGCAGATAGCCCCTCTTTACCGCCTGGCGGGCAACCAGTTCGACCATGGTATCGTGCATATTCTCGTCGGGGCCGAGCTCGATCGGCTCGTCCTCACCGTAATAATCGACTACCCGTGGGTCTTTCGCCCGGCCGTTCTCGGTGACGTAAATATCCAGAAAGGCATTGATGACTCCGTACTGCAGTTTGTAGAGACGCTGCTTGATGGTTTCCGCAGCGGTCTCCCCGGCAGCATCAAGCACCAAGACCATCTTAGAACCGCCCTCGTAAATATCCTTGTTCTTCAGGTGCTGGGTATGCGCCAGCACATAATTCTCCCGGAACAGGGTATTGGCGCAGGTGACATAATCGTCACGACCATGGGTAATGATGGTGCGCCAGCCACCCCGGGCAATATCAGAGAAACCGATGTGATAACCGGCCCCGAAGCGACCAAAGAAATAGGTGACTCTGAAGGGGCGCTCGGGGGGGAGGTCACTGAGAAAATCTTCGCTCAGTCCGTCGAGATAAGCGGGGTCGAGCCGAAATGCCAGAGCGTGTTTTTCCGGAACGAAAAAATTGGTTTTAAGCGTGTGACGGATAAAGAGCAGCGCGCAGCGGAAAATCGTCCGCCGAAACTCATCGAGAAACCTCCGCCCGGTGTTAAAATCCTCGACCATGCGCTCTGTCTCGTTGCAGGTATCCACGTAGAGCGAATCACGCTCAGCGAGTGCCGGATCGAAGCGGACCCTGAACAGCTTCACCAGCTGCAGGGAGATTTCCGGGTGATTGAGGAATGCCCGCCTGACCCCCTCCTGATCGAAACTGTCGGGATGGGTATGGGCCAGGTTGGTGTGGCAGAAGCCGATCAGTGCATTCACCAGAGAAGCATCTGCCCCGCTGGCTGCACCCTTGGCCACCAATTCCCGATAACCCGGGGAAAAAGCGGAAAGGATCTGGGTATTGTAAAGCTCTTCCTGTAGCTGCTGATAAAGTTCAGAGCCTTTTTCCAGCAGGCTGCCTTCGGCGTCCTTGACATAGAAAGTCGCCAGAAAATAGGGATGGACACCGTTGCTGATGGTCAAACCGTAGGCCCGCTTGACGCCGAGTCCCAGACGCTTGAACACCTCCATGACCTGCAGCATGAAACCCCGTTGCGGGGGGTTGCCGACTCCGAACAGCAGCCGCGACTCCCGCGCGCCATCCGGACCCTCAGCTTTCTGCACGTCGAGGTAGATCCCACCGTTGTCCATGGTCTGTTGGAATAGCCAGAGGATGCGCGCCACGCGTTCTGGTGGCGATATCCGCACATAGTTCTCGTTATTAAGCCAGAGCAGGTTGAGCAGTTGGCGCACCTGCTTGAGAGTGAAGTCCGGATAGAGACTCTTCACCACCCCATTAACGGCCCGCCGGAGTGTTGATGGAAGTAACGCTTCAGCCGCGTGGGAGATCTCGCTGTCTGCCTTGCGATCAAAGGCGAAGCGCAGGACCTCAATTCGGTGTTCGGTGTCTAGAATCGGCGCATAGGAGGTGGTAATCTGGGCGTAGGAGATCTCCCGTTCGGGTAGTCCCCGCAGGGTCTCGTAGAGCGATCCCGGCAGAGCCAACTGAGCCAGCATCAACAGCTTGTCACGGTCGACCAGGGTGATTCGCCGATTCTGCTCCAGACCATGCAGCCCGGCAACCAGATTTGCAAGCGCCTCGACCTCATCCTTATTAGCCAGGAAGAAGTAATGCGGCATCTGCTGCCTGAGCCAGTCAAGGTTCTGGTTCGCCCGGGAGCTGTTCTGCTGAATGGTCTGCTTGATCTGTCGCAACACACTGACTTCCAAAGGAACGTCCATCTGTCTTCCCTGCTCACGGCAAGACCAAGGTCTTGCCGATAATTAGTTCTACTAGTTAGTTTCTGTCCGGTAACCGCCCTTTTCCACAATCTCGGCGTCAATCGGCGCATTTGATTGTGCGGCGTAAAGTGCTACGCCTCCGCTCAAATGCTTGATTTCCTTGATCTTGCGAAAAATTGCTGGTTTCCAAATCAGAAACGGACACTGCACCCATCCAGAGTTTCCGGATGGTCACTAGTTAGCCAACTTCAACATGGCCTGCAACAAGACGTCACAACCGGCAGCGAGATCCTGCTTATCGGCATTTTCAGCCTCGTTGTGACTCAAACCGTTTTCGCAGGGGACGAAAATCATCCCGGTCGGGGCGACCCGGGAGATATAAACCGAGTCATGACCGGCTCCACTGACAATATCCATGGCCGAAAAACCGGTCACTGCAACGGCGTCGCGCACGGCACCGACACACTCGGTGGCGTAGACCACTGCCGGGGAATTCCAGACCTCTACAACCCGTCCTTGCAAATTCGCCCGCTCACACTCTTCAGCGACAATTGTCCGGAAAGACCGATCCATGGTATCAAGAATGGCCTGATCGGGATGGCGCAGATCGACGGTAATGGTCAAGTGGCCGGGCACCGTATTGGTTGATCCAGGTTCGGCTTTGAAGTCACCGAAGGTCACCCGCCCCCATGGCCCATGTTCTTCTGCCAGCTGATAGAGACGACTGAGGATGCGGGTGGCACCGAGGACCGGATCGCGCCGCATCTCCATCGGCGTCGGCCCGGCATGAGCCTCCTGCCCGTCGATGATCAGTTCATACCAGTTCATCCCTTGAACCCCGGTCACAACGCCGATAGTCTTCCCTTCTGCTTCGAGGATTGGACCCTGTTCGATATGCGCTTCGAACGCCGCCTTGATCGGCCGACCGCCAACCGATGCCTCACCGGCATAGCCGATGCGCTGCAGTTCGTCACCAATGCTGCAGCCCGCCTTATCCTTAATCTGTAGGGTGGATTTCAGGTTGAAGACACCGGTGAAGACTCCAGAACCGGTCAGAGCCGGGGCAAAACGCGCCCCCTCTTCGTTGGTCCAGGCGACGATCTCCAGCGGTGCGTTAGTGGTGACTCCATGATCGTTCAAGGTTTCAACGACCTCCAGACCAGCCAGTACCCCATAGACGCCATCGAACCTGCCACCGGTCGGCTGACTGTCCAAGTGCGACCCGGCAAGCACCGGCGGCAATGTATTATCAACGCCGGGACGGCGGGCAAAGATATTACCGATTGGGTCGACGCTGATAGTACAACCGGCATCACGACACCAGGCTACAAACAGATCACGGCCACGCTTGTCTTCATCGGTCAGAGCCACCCGGCAGACTCCGCCATTAGCAGTCGCGCCTATTTGGGCCATCTCGGTCAAACGACACCACAGTCGATCTCCATCGATGCGCAGTCCATCAGTTCCGATCATCAGTACCTCCACTATCCTGCAGGTAAATTGAGCACGCCTGGCAAGTCCGATGTCGACGGTCTTGTCAGGCGTGCATTTGTTTACTTAGTTGCCCAGCACCTGATCCAGGGACTCTGAAAAGATCTTGAGCCCGGTTTCAAGTTGCTCGTCGGTAATCACAAGTGGCGGCAGGAAACGGATCACGTTGCCGAATATTCCAGCACCCATGGTCAACAGACCACGCTTGAAACATTCCTGCACGATGGCCGGGACCGCTTCTTTGTGCGGCTCCTTGGTCACTGGATCCTTGACCAGTTCCAGCGCCACCATCGAGCCCAGTCCACGGATATCACCGATCTGCGGATATTTCTGTTGCAGTTCCTGCAGACGGCCGACAATCTTCGCGCCGACCTGTGCGGCCCTGTCACTCAGATCTTCCTTCTCCATCAGATCGATGGTGGCCAGAGCGGCAGCGCAGGAGACCGGGTTTCCACCGTAGGTGCCACCGATGCGGCCCGGAGTCGGGGCATCCATGATCTCGGCCCGACCGACCACGGCCGAAAGCGGCATGCCGGAGGCGATCCCCTTGGCCAGGGTCATCAGATCGGGAATCACCCCGAGCTGCTCGCTGGCGAACATCTTGCCGGTGCGGGCGAAGCCGGACTGAACCTCATCGGCGATAAAGACGATGCCGTGTTTTTCACAGATGCTCTTCAGCCCCGGCAGGAACTCTTTGGGCGGAACAACGAAACCCCCTTCGCCCTGGATCGGCTCGATGATCATCGCCGCGACACTCTCGGGGTCGACCTCGGAGATGAAGAAACGCTCGAAATGCTCCAGACAGGCCATACCACAGCTCGGATAGCTCGATTTATATGCGCAGCGATAGCAATAGGCCGACGGGGCCTTGTAAACCTCGGGTGCAAAGGGACCAAACTCGTGCTTGTACGGCTTGACCTTGCTGGTCAGGGTCATGGTCAACAGGGTACGCCCGTGGAAACCGCCTTCGAAAGCGATGACACTCGAACGTTTGGTATGGGCCTTGGCGATCTTGATCGCATTCTCCACCGCCTCGGCGCCACTGTTAACGAACATCGCCTTCTTGGCATGGTCGCCAGGTGTGATCTGGCACAATTTTTCGGCCAGCTCGACATAGGGCTCATACATGCCGACCATGAAGCAGCTGTGCAGAAGCTTCTCGGCCTGCTCCTTGATGGCGTCGACGACAGATTCAGGGCAGTGCCCGGCATTGACCACGCCGATCCCGCCGTAAAAATCGAGATAATCGTTGCCGTCGATATCCTTAACCACAGCCCCCTTGGCGGTCTCGATAAAGATCGGGGCAAGGTTGGAAATCCCCTGGGCCACGAACTGCTGCTTCTTCTCGAACAGAGTTCTGGTTTTTTGCCCCTGACTACTACCGATACTCGGCATTTCATTTCCGTTCAACATCTCGTATTCTCCCATCGTCTCTTGATGAACCTATCTACGATTTTATGGTTTTGACTCTAATAAAGATCATCTGTTTCACCTGGTATTCACTCTTTCCAGACATACCCCCCATAACCGGTCGCTATAGCTTTCAGCAACTTTGAACTATTAAAAAAAGCCACGGGGCGGACGACTTTGTAGGAGAGAGAGCAACTACTGTCGCGTAAGGAGGAGATACCGCCCCATGGCAAACTGAACTTCGGAAAATGCTTCTACTCGTTCTAGCAATCCAAACGTATTAACGTCTGCGGCTCAGCGAGTCAGCGAACTGCCGATGACCAGTCGTTGGATCTCGCTGGTTCCTTCGTAGATCTCGGTAATCTTGGCGTCGCGCATCATTCGTTCGACGGGGAACTCACGGGTGTAGCCATAGCCGCCGTGGATCTGTACTGCCTGGGTGGTCACTTTCATCGCAGTCTCCGACGCCATCAATTTGGCCATGGCCGACTCTTGGGAATAGGAGAGCCCATTGCTGGCCCGGTATGCGGCTCTATAGACCAGCAGTCTGGCTGCCTCAATCTGGGTCGCCATGTCGGCCAACTGGAACTGGACCCCCTGGAAATTGGCGATTGGGGTACCGAACTGCTTGCGTTCCTTGGCGTAGTCGATTGAGGCATCGAGCGCCCCCTGTGCGATGCCAAGAGCCTGGGAGGCGACACCGATTCGTCCACCATCCAGAGTTTTCATAGCAACCTTGAAGCCCTTTCCTTCGTCACCGAGCAAGTTCTCTTTGGGGATGCGGCAGTTCTCGAAAACCAATTCGTAAGTCGGCGAGGAGCGGATCCCCATCTTCTCCTCCTTCTTGCCGAAGGAGAAACCGGGCGTACCCTTCTCGATGATAAAAGCGCTGATACCGTGATGCTTCTGGGCTTCCTTATCGGTACGAGCGAAGACGATATAGGTCTCGGCATAACTTCCATTGCTGATGAAAATCTTGGAACCGTTAACGATCCATTCATCGCCATCGCGCACAGCAGTGGTTCTGGTTCCGCCTGCATCAGATCCAGCAGATGATTCAGTCAAGCCGAAGGCGCCCATTTTGCTCCCTTCAGCCAGAGGCTTGAGAAAAGACTGCTTCTGCTCTTCAGTGCCGAACATGTAAATGGGATTGGCACAGAGCGAAAGATGAGCAGAAAGAGTCACCCCGGTCGAGGCGCAAACCCGCGAAAGTTCTTCTACAGCGATGGCATAACTAAGGTAATCGGCTTCAGCGCCACCGTACTCTTCGGGGAAGATGATCCCTGTCAAGCCCAGTTCGGCCAGCTTGTTGAACATCAGTTCACGATCGAAGCGCTCTTCCTCATCGCGCTCCTTAGCGGACGGCGCCACTTCGGCTTCAGCGAAACTACGAACCATATCTCGAATCAGGCTCTGCTCTTCGGTTAGTTCAAAATTCATACAAATCTCCCTTGGGACCCAAGGTAGGGTCAAAAACCAGTTATTTTTCTGCACAACTATTTGATGTTCACATCAATCGTTTTTACAATTCATCACTCAAACCTTCGAACAGCGTTTTATCAAAATTAGCAAGGAGAGCATTGGTGGACAATTCCCCAAAAGGGAGTGAAGGAGAAAAACTGCAGCGGGGCCCGGCCTTGCGACCGGGCCCCGCATTATCGAACCCGGAGCTACCTAGGAGCATGCAGGCAGTATATAATTCTCAAACTGCTGCCGTAGCACCAACTTCTGCAACTTCCCCGTTGCGGTATGGGGCAACTCATCGACAAACACCACATCATCAGGCAGCCACCACTTGGCCACCTTGCCATCAAACCAGGAGAGCATCTCCTCGCGCAGCAACTCCTGCCCAGCATTTTTCACCACCACCAGCAATGGCCGCTCAGACCATTTGGGGTGGGGCACCCCGATGACCGCCGCCTCAGCAACCGCCGGGTGACCCATAGCCGCATTCTCCAACTCAATCGAACTGATCCACTCTCCACCCGATTTGATTACGTCCTTGGTCCGATCAGTAATCTGCATATAGCCGTCTTGATCGATTGTGGCCACATCCCCGGTACACAACCATCCCTCTTCGTCATGGGTGTCACTGTGCCCCTCAAGGCCGAAGTAATCAGCACAGACCCAGGGCCCCCTGACCTTGAGCGCTCCGAAGGCCTTGCCATCCCAAGCCAGCTCATTGTTCTCATCATCAACGATCTTCATCTCAATGCCGAAAACCGCCCTGCCCTGTTTGGCGCGAACCTTCCACTGCTCCTCCTCATCCAGCCTATCCATTCCAGGCTTGAGAGTATTGAAGGTTCCGACCGGGCTTATTTCGGTCATCCCCCAGGCATGGTGTACCCTGACGTTATGCCGTTCCTGGAATTCGCTCATGACCGATGTCGGACAGGCTGCACCGCCGATCACCACCCGCTCGAGGCTGGGCAGCCTCTTGCCGGTTTCACGCAGGTCGGCCAGTAGTGCCATCCAGACCGTGGGCACCCCGGCCGAGAGAGTGACCCTCTCGCCAGCGATCAGCTCTCCGATAGCAGCACCATCACCCATCTTCGGTCCGGGCAGCACCAGTTTGGCACCGACCATCGGCACGGCATAGGGCAGCCCCCAGGCATTGACGTGAAACATGGGAACCACCGGCAGCACGGTATCATTGACCGAGAGACCGAACAGGTCCGGCAGGGCGGAAGCATAGGAATGCAGCACCGTCGAACGGTGGCTGTACATGACCCCCTTGGGATTGCCGGTGGTGCCGGAAGTGTAGCAGAGGGAGCTGGCCGCATTCTCATCAAGGCTGGGCCAGTCGAAACTGTCCGATTCGCCGGCTATCAGGGTTTCGTAACAGTACAGATTACGCAGTTCGGTTTGCGGCATGTGTGCCTCATCGGTCATCACGACAAAGCCGAGCACACCGGGAATCTTATCGACCAACGCCTCCAGCAAGGGTACAAACTGCGGATCGACGAACAGCCAACGATCCTCGGCATCGTTGATGATGTACTCGATCTGATTTTCGAAGAGTCGAGGGTTGATGGTATGACAGATCAGACTGCTGCAGGAGACCGCATAATAGATCTCCAGGTGACGGTGATCGTTCCAGGCCAGCGTGCCGATCCTATCGCCCGGCTTGACACCCAGCCGGGCCAGCGCATTGGCAAGCCGACCGACCCGGTCAAAGGCCTCGGCGTAGCTGTAACGATGCAGGGGATTATCCTTGGTGACCGAGACAATCTCGGCCGTTGCATGGTTTTTCTTGGCGAACTGCATGATCGAAGTGATCAGCAGCGGGCTATTCATCATCAAACCGTTCATTGCCACAGGGAACTCCTTTATTTAAAAGCTCTTCTACTTAATCAACCAAACAATCCAAAGCCTAATCTTCCGCAACCAAGGGTTCTTCAAAAACCGGCTCAGGTGCGCTAATTCCCGGCAGTCGCTGAGCGAGCAACAACATATAGAGCCCAACCCCGACACCGAGCCCCCAAGCCGGACCGAAATTGGCGATCACCATCCCGACAAAGAAGGCATAGCCCTGAGCAGCCGGGGTCTTGACCATCGAGATCGCCACATAGGCGCAGGCAAATCCGGTCAGGATCAGGGTGATCGACAGGGCCACGGTCAACAGCGGCTGCATGAATGTCACCACCGGCACCAGGAAGATCAGGATGAAGGCCGGCCAGTACCAGTTGAGCAGACCGCCGTACAGGGAATCCATGTTCTTGCGCCCCCCCTTGTAGCGTTCAATGAGGAAGACGTTGACCCCGGTCCACATCGGCCCATGCAGGGGAATAAAGGGCCCGCCGGTCAACAGATGACCCATATTGCGTACGAAGAGCAGCAGGTGGCTCCGGGTGTTGTCGTATTCGATTTTTTCATCGGGCCGCACCTCCGCGGCCTGTTCCAGCAGGGTGTTGGCCAGCACGATATCGCCGAAGACAAAGATATAAACCATCACCGCCATCGGCAGCGCTTGGACATAGACGGCCCATTCCGGCCAGCCGATATAGAACGGCGAAACCGCCTTGAGATAGGCGCCGATCTGGGGAATGTGCAGGCCCATCTTGATATCGAAGGCTATCTCGCCGAACATCGGCCCGACAACCGCCGCGACCAGAAATCCGATCAACAGGGCCATCGACCCCATCAGATTGAGCAACCTGTTGTTCTTTTTCGCCGTACCGAACCAGACCGAGAACATCAACAGGAAAACCACTCCCCAGACGATCGGCAGGGTATTGGGCAGCTTGGCCAGGCGACCGAATTCGGCGTTAAAGGCGGCAATGGCGCCGCCGAAAATGATCGCCGCGCGCAACTCCGTCGGCACCCACTTGAAGAAGCGGCTGCCCAATCCGGTCAGCGCGAAGAAGAGGAAGATCAGCGAAACGTCGACCGTCAGGGCCATCATCGCCTTGATCGCCTCCTCGCCCGCCTCGAACCCGCCGAGAAAACCCATCACCAGCGGCAGCGCCGGGGTAATCCAGCCGGGGGCATAGGGTTCGCCACAGAGCAGGGTCGGAATTGCCCACAACCAGATGAGCTGAATCAGTACCACCGCCCAGGCGACTTCGAAGGGGACATTGAAATACTTCATGGTCAGAGCGGCCACCACCCCGCCGGTCGCCGCCGTCAGCAGCCCCCCCTGAATAATCTCGGGCCAGGAAAATCCCACATGGATCCCCGGTATCCGGGCGGTAAACCTCCCCCAGCGGATTCCGGGCTGAACGCCTCCTGTTTCTCTCTCTGCTGCCATCGCTCCATCACCTCTCTGCGCTTGAATGCGCATAAAAAGACTGTTCCCGGTCAAAAACCGTTCAGTCCGATAAAAAGGAAGGGGCGGTTCAAAACAAGCCATTTCCCCTTCGGGTTCATAGAACACTGTTTTCATGGACTGTGCCAAGCCATCAAGAGAACAGGGCAAGACCTCTAACCGAGCGGGATAGAACGCTTTTTTGAAAAACATCTGGCAGGGTTTAAGGAGAAGTAAACCAGAGAAGATCTACGAAATATCGGAGGCGTGCGGAATGAGCCACCCATAGGCGCGGTAAGTATGGCCCAAGGAGGGAGCAGCAACAGGGGGAAAACTGACAACAGGGGTCGACCTCCGAAATACCGGAGGAGTTACGGTATTTCGGAGGGATGGGCTGGGCGTCTGATGCCGAGTTTCTGCATTTTGGAGTCGAGGGTGGTCGGTTTGAGCCCAAGGATTTCAGCAGCCCCATGCCGGCCACGAACCCGCCAGCCGGTAGTTTCCATCACTGCCAGGACATGCCGCCGCTCCACCTCTGCCAGGCACATGGCCGGAGCCTGCAGCGCGGCGGAATCGTTCGGCAGGTCCAACTGCAAAACCGGCCCGTTGTTCAAGATCATCGCCCGCTCGATAACATTGCGCAGCTCACGGACATTGCCGGGCCAGGGGTAGCGCTGCAAATCGTCGAGGGATTTCTTCGGGATCCGTTCAATACTCTTGCCCAGGGTCGCGCCGAGTTCCTTGACCAGCGCACGGGTCAGGAGCGGGATATCATCCGAGCGCTCGCGCAGAGGGGGGATCGAGATGGGAAAAACATTCAGCCGGTAATAGAGATCCTCGCGGAACTCTCCCTGCTTGACCGCCTGGGCCAGATCCCGGTTGGTCGCAGCGATCACCCGCACATCGACTTCAAGGGTTTTGCCGCTGCCGAGTCGCTCGAGCTGCCCTTCCTGCAGCACCCGCAACAGCTTGGATTGCAGTTCCAACGGCAATTCTCCGACTTCGTCGAGAAAGATGGTCGAACCGTCGGCCGCCTCGAAACGTCCGATCTGCTTGGTCAGGGCACCGGTGTAGGCCCCCTTCTCCCGGCCGAACAGCTCACTCTCGATCAGGGTTGCCGGCAAAGCCGCACAGTTGACCCGGACCAGCGTCCGATGCCGACGTGAACTCAGCCGATGAATCGCCCGCGCCAGCAACTCCTTGCCGGTACCGGTCTCCCCCAACAGGAGCACGGTCGAGTCGGTATCGGCGACCTGCTCAACCTGGCGCAGGACATTACGGATGGCGGTCGACTGGCCGATAATCTCCTCGTGCTTATGCTCGAGCTCGAGCTGGTCGCGCAGATAAAGGTTCTCCACCTCAAGCCGATCCTTGAGTTGCTTGATCTCGGAGAAAGCTTCCTGAATTTTCTGCTCCGCCCGCTTACGCTCAATCACATTGGCAAACAGTTCACCCAGCAGACGCAAGCGCTGAATAAACTCATCAGGCCAGGTCCGCTTTGAACGGTTTGAAACAAAGGAGACCACACCAAGGACATTGCCGCCGACGCTCAAGGGGATAAACAGAATCGACTTGATACCGCCCATCAGCAGGCAATACTCCTTTTCCCGCCATTGATCATCAGGCAGCTCGTCCGGATCGGAGATGAAAAACATCTTGCCGCGACGGGCAATAGCAACCCAGACGGGCAGAATATCATCCAGAACCGCAGGGGGAGAGTTAATGCCGGGACGAGAATAGTTGTTGGTCTGATGGAGGCGGCCGTCCTTGTCCGAGAACAAATAGAGTGTACTCCGGTCGAATCCCAGGAATTCGACCACCCGCTGGAGACCGTGCTCAATCTTTTCACCGACCTTGGCGACAGGCAAGTTAACGAAAGTGGCAGAGAGGTCTGAGAGGAGAGCCTCGAACTGCAGTCGCTCACTCAGAAGTTCTTCGGAACCATTTAGTTGGGTGGGTGTCATGACATCATGCCCTTAGCGCTAGGTTAGGATTCAGATATTCTATCAACCATGCCACCTGCGTTAAAGAACAATCTTCCGACTATTCCTGCCCCGCCATCCTCCTGAACATTTGCGGCACCGCTACAGTATTATTAAGAACAGGATCGAAACAGACCATGACAGTTTTGGCAGTGGCATACCTGCCCCCTTCACCATTATGGATCAGGTAGCCAAGATCAAAACTTGAATTTCCGATTCTTGAAACCTCCATGGAGACTACCACCCTGTCGGAAATCAGAATCGGCTTCAAATAATCACATTCAGCGCGAGCCACAAGTGTCTGAACGGAACCATTGAGAAAGTCAAAACCTTCCCGTTGCAGGATTTTGACCCTGGCTATCTCCAGGAATCTGAACAAGGAGACATTATTGACATGCCCATAGGCATCGATGTCCGACCAACGGGTCTCGATTTCTAACGTGAAAGTTTTGTCCACACAATCATCCTTTTTCCATCAAACAGGGCGCGCAGCTGTACTCTGACGACCTCAGTCGGCGGTCCTGTATCTTGAAGGATCAGGTCCCTGTCGACCTCGCAGACGCAGACATGCACCGGACTGCTACATAAGAATTTTCGAAGACTGTCGCATCACCTGCTGGCAATCGAGCGAAAACGCCCATTCATATGAAAGCCCTACCCCTTTTCATGGCCATGACGTAGCACTTTCCAACCCTTTTTCACGCCGTAGACCAGCAGGCATATCAAACCAACAGGGATCACTTCAGGAAGCACCACCAGGAGACCCACTACGCTCAGGGTCAATTTTAGAGACTTCGACATAGCCATACTGCAAACCTCGAAAAGGAAATTTATCTGCTTCACTCACTGCTTCAACCAGAGTCCGCTTTTAAATTATGGACGCTACCAGAGAGGGACAAAGCTTGAAATTCCCCTAAAGGGGGTAACGCTGGAGGCGGTATTCAACAGTTTTCCGATTGCCAAACAGGTATTTCTTGTGAGGTCATCATTCCCAAAGTTTTCATTCAACAAGAGGACTCTCCCTCCTCTTGTGATCCAATAAATTCAGCTACTTAAAAAGTTTTGACGCAGGCATTGACGCAGTTTTGTTCTGGAATTTTATCTGAGTGCTTAGAGGGACGAATGGAAGGGGTTGATGCGGAAAAGAGAACATATGACATCTCTAGGTTAGGTTAAGATGTCTACTTTAGCGTGGGAAGCCCAAGGTCTGTAATCTTCTTAAAGTTAAACCTACATTTTAAGTAACCAAATTCAAGAGTGACTAAGAAGCAAATACGTTACGAACGGAACCTTTGGTTATCTTATATTGTCAAATTTTCGTTTCCAGTGGCAGGTTTTCTAAAAAAATATCCATCCCAACTACTTCTTAATAGTTGGGTTTAAGTATAGCTAAGTAAACTGCTGTTTAAGAAGGAGAAGTTTCGAACCTGATAGACTAATAATAACAATTTAATGAGTCTGTCTGCTGATGACTTCGCTCGACAAGTAGATACTTTTACTTCTGTTTTACGACAAGGATATACTTTTGCTTCATTTTTTATGGAAGTAAAAGTATATCCACAGAAAAACTCATGTACATAAAATCAATCGCTTGGAGAATTGTTCAAGTCAGTACTTTTACTTCGTTGTACGATATAACAAAAAAGAGTCGACCCCTGCTCAAGGAATCGACTCTTTTTTATTATATGGTCGGGACGAGAGGATTTGAACCTCCGACCACTTGACCCCCAGTCAAGTGCGCTACCAGACTGCGCTACGCCCCGTCAGCAAACGCTCGCGGATTATCAAGGATTTGATACGGACTGTCAAGCAGAAATGCCTGCGTAAAATCAAGCGTTTCCGATGATCTGTATCTGGCCAGTTCTTCCTGTTTGAGTATGAAATCTCAAGGGACACTTCGCTGTAACTGATGTGACTTCAGAATTAAAATCATACACTCACTACCCTTTTTGCTTACCATATGACTTAGTCATCTATAGGTAGATACCTATGAAGTATTTAACTGGCATTATCATTTGAGTATAAAGTGATACTATTTTGGTTTAAAACGTTGATAGCTGCGGTTGTGTCCGTATAGTGCTGTAAATTCATGAGGCCATCGTGGTCCTCATCTCGTAGGATTGGTGTTGCGAAGCATCAACCCAAACGAGAAAAGGAAAACCACGATGACCGATTATGAGATTAATGTCCCCGGCAGTATTT